>DASYQJ010000098.1:0-25023 GCA_036005605.1 Acidimicrobiia bacterium | reverse complement strand
GGCACCGCGGTCTCGAAGATCTGCGTCTACGAGGTCGCACGCGTCGGACTCACCGAGCGCGAGGCCGCCGGTCTGGACCTCGATGTGGTGGCGGCCAAGATCGAGTCGACCAGCAGGGCGGGCTATTACCCGGGCGCGGCGCCCATCAAGGTGAAGGTCGTGGCCGAGCGGCCCGGCGGACGACTCGTCGGCGCCCAGATCGTCGGCGCGGAAGGCGCGGCGAAGCGCATCGACGTGCTGGCAACCGCCATCTGGAACCGCATGACGGTCGACGAGGTGGCGAGCCTCGACCTCTCGTACGCGCCGCCGTTCTCGCCCGTGTGGGACCCGGTGCTCGTCGCGGCCCGCAAGGCGGCCGACGAGCTGGGCTGACCGTTACCGACGGGCGGCGGCGGCGCGAGCCTGTTCCTCTTTGAGGTCGTTCTCGTACATCATCTGCACGAGATCCTCGAAGCTGACCCGCGGCTGCCAGTCGAGCTGCTGCCGCGCCTTGCTCGCGTCGCCCGTGAGGATGTCGACCTCGGCGGGTCGCATGAACCGCTCGTCCTGTTGCACGAGGGGTTGCCAGTCGTCGAAGCCGGCAACCCTGGCGGCCACGTCGAGCAGCTCGCGGTTCGTGTGCGTCTCGCCCATGGCGATCACGAAGTCACTGGGCTCAGGCTGTTGGAGCATGCGCCACATCGCGTCGACGTAATCACCCGCATAGCCCCAGTCGCGCGACGAATCGAGATTGCCGAGGGTGATCTTGTCCTGGAGGCCGAGCTTGATGCGCGCCATCGAGTTCGTGACCTTGCGGGTGACGAACTCCAGCCCACGGCGAGGTGACTCGTGGTTGAAGCAAATACCCGACGACGCGTGGAGCCCGTACGCCTCGCGGTAGTTGACCGTCGTGTAGTGGCCGAACACCTTGGCCGCGCCGTACGGGGAACGGGGATGGAAGGGCGTCTGCTCGTTCTGTGGGGTCTCGCGCACCTTCCCGAACATCTCCGACGACGACGCCTGGTAGAAGCGAATCGGGTTGTTCTCGGTACCGCCCACGACGCGGATTGCCTCGAGCATGCGCAGCACGCCCAGGCCGGTGATGTCGGCCGTGAGCTCGGGCTGCTTGAAGGACAGCTGCACGAAGCTGATCGCACCGAGGTTGTAGACCTCGTCCGGCTGGACCTGCTCGACCGCGGCGATCAGCGACGACAGGTCCTGCAGGTCACCCTCGATGAGCTCGAGGGCGGGGTTCTCGTCCTGCACCATCTGGGCCTTCGGGTTGGCCTGGCCGCGCACCAGCCCGAACACCTGATAGCCCTTGCCCGCCAGGAGCTCGGCCATGTACCGGCCGTCCTGCCCTGTGATGCCCGTGATCAGCGCGCGCTTCATGTCGAGACGCCTCCGTGGGAAGGCACCGAGGCTAGCCGCGCTGCGAACTCCATTCCGGGTCGAGTTGGCGCAGGAACTCGGCGCAACGCTGCTCCTCGTCGTGCTCACCGATCGCGGCGGCGGCAACGCGCATGCCGTCCAGCGCGCGGAGGAAGCCCTGGTTGGTCGGTTGACGCCACCGCACGTAGCCCGATCCGCGCCACCCCGACTGGCGCAGCCGGTCGAGGCCGCGGTGGTAGCCGACCCGGAAGTACGCGTACGCCTCGACGTCGTCGCGGGCGAGCTCGCCGAGTCGGGCCCACGCATCGAGGAATCGGGGCCAGCGCGCCACCACGCCCGCCACCGCGGCGCGCTGGTCCTCGGGTTCGACCGCCAGCGCGGCGTCGAGGGCGGCCAGCGCGTCCGCCGGCTCGGGTGACAGGACGGTCTCGGGCGGACCCCCGCTCAGACCGACAGGCTCGGACATGCACAACACTGTACGGGCGGGCGGCCACGAACCCGACGAAAGCCCGTCCGAACGTCGCCGGTACCATCGCATCCGCGGCGGCGGCTTTGCCGACCGTCGCCGCAAAGCCGGAGCTTGCGACGGCGAGAATGGGAGGACAATGACCGACACTGCGGCGCCGCCCGAGACCAGCGCTGCCGACACGCCCTCCGCTGAGCCGGCGCCGGTCGCGGCGGACGGACAGGAAGCGGCGACCGAGTCGTCCAAGCCGACCACGCTCGTGCTCGCGCGCCACGCCGTGACCGAGCAGACGGGGCCGCTCCTGACCGGCCGCGCTCCCGGCGTCGACCTGTCCGAGGACGGCCGCAAGCAGGCGGCGGCCCTGGCCGAGCGCCTCGCCGATCTCCCCGTGGCCGCCGTGTACGCAAGCCCGATCGAGCGCACGGCACAGACCGCGGCCGCCGTCGCTGAGCGTCACGGCCTCGCGGTGCACTCACTGGCGGGCGCGCTCGAGGCCGACTACGGCGAATGGACCGGCGGCAAGCTCGCCGACCTGGCCAAGACCGATCTGTGGAAGACCGTGCAGCGCGCGCCGTCGCGTGCCCGCTTCCCCGGGGGCGAGTCGATGACCGAGATGCAGGCCCGCATCGTCGGGTGTCTCGAGGCCGTCGTGGCCGACCATCCGGGCGACATCGTCGTCGTCGTGTCGCACGCCGACCCCATCAAGGCAGCCATCGCGCATTACACCGGGCTGCACCTCGACCAGTTCCAGCGCATCGTCGTCTCGCCTGCATCGGTGACCGCCTTCCAGCTCTCGGCGCACGGCGCCGCCCTGGTCAAATGCAACGACACCGGCAACCTCGACGAGCTTCGCCCCCCGCCCCCCGAGAAGAAGGACGCCCAGGATGGATGAGAACGAGATCGAGCTCGAGACCGTCGACAGTCTCGGCGCCGGCGCCGTCGGCGATCCCGGCGAGCGCGAGTTCTTCCTCCAGGCCCGCACGGAATCCGCTCAGCTCACTGTGCTGGTCGAGAAGGAGCAGGTGGCGCTCCTCGCCACCGAGGCCGTGGCCTTCCTGGACCGCATCGCCGAGGACTATCCCGAGGGGCCGTCCGGCGTTCCCGAGCCCGTCGTTCCGCAAGCGGGCCTGCGGGAGCCCACGGTGCCGCTCTTCCGAGCTCGCCTGATCGGGCTCGGGTTCGACCCCGAGCGCGAGATGGTGCTGATCGAGCTGCGTGAGCGCTCGTCCGAGGACGAGGAGGAGGGTGAAGCTCTGGCGTCTCCGGCTGAAGCGGAGCCCGTGCCCGAGCTTCCAGATGCCGGTCCCGCCGTGGCCGATCCGACCGACGAGGACGAAGAGGGCTACGTCGCGCGGATCTACGCCACCCGCGGGCAGGTCCGGGCGATGGCAGCCAAAGGCGCGGAGGCGGTTGCCGCGGGCCGGCCGCTGTGCCCGCTGTGCGACATGCCGATGGACCCCGCCGGGCACCGGTGCCCCCGCTGGAACTGAGCGACGCCGACGCCGGCGAAGTCCTGGCGCGCGGCGAACTGGAAGTGCTCGGCCGTATGCCGTGGGCATCGAACGCCACCCTGCTGGCGATCGCGCGCGCCGACGGCGTCGACGTCCAGGCGATCTACAAGCCGCGGCGCGGCGAGCGGCCCCTGTGGGACTTCCCGAGTGGCACGCTGTGCCAGCGCGAGGTCGCGACGTACGAGCTGTCCGACGCGCTGGGCTGGGGCCTCGTGCCGCCGACCGTGCTGCGCGACGGGCCGCTCGGCGTCGGGATGGTGCAGCGGTTCGTCGACCACGATCCCGAGGAGCACTACTTCACGCTGCTCGAGGAGCACGCGGACCGGTTCCGGCAGTTCGCCGTTTTCGACGTGCTGGTCAACAACGCCGACCGGAAGGGCGGTCACTGCATTCGCAGCCGGCCGAACGGCGCGATCGTCGGGATCGACCATGGCCTCACGTTCCATCCGGCGTGGAAGCTGCGCACCGTGATCTGGGACTTCGCCGGCGAGGCCGTTTCACCGCAGCTCGCCGACGACGTGTGCCGGGTCGCGGTCGACGTCGACGGGCCGCTCGGTGCGCGCCTCACGCCGCTCGTCTCGACGCTCGAGCTCGACGCGGTTCGGGAGCGGGCGAACGAGCTGGTCCGGGCCGGGCGCTTACCCGACCCCGACCCCGGTTACCACTCGCTCCCGTGGCCGCTCGTGTGACCCGTCGGCGCGGAGCAGCCGGAAGAGCGAGAGCCGGCTAAGAGTTCTCCGTGGTCCCCGGTTTGATCAATGGCAGTGGCGCGTCGGCGCGCCGCTTGTAGATCCCGATACCGTCGACCGACTCCACGTAGTCGTAGTCCCGGTACACGATGCGCGCCAGAGCCGGATACCGGGCGATCGTGTAGTACTGCGCGCCCCGAATGCCCGAGTACGCGGTGTCCAGGATGTATGTGGGCGGGTGGGTGGCAAAGTCCTCGAAGAACAGCTCCCACGCACCCGGCGTTGCGTCCTTGACGTTGACGTCGTTCCCGGGACGGCCGGGCTCCCACCCGGAGAGGAACCCGGACGTGAGAAAACGCGTCGCGGGTCGCTTGCCTGACGCCCAGTAGATCTCGGGCACGTGCCCCCACACGAGGATGCGATCCTCGGGCCCGGCGCGCTCCTTCAGGTACTGGCTCACCGGCTTGTACTGCGCCTTCTCGTTGAACGGGCGGACCAGGAAGCCGAGGCCGGCGGCGATGGTCGCGATCGCCGCGGCAAGCGCGATGGTTCGCTTCACCGCGCGTCCGCTCGACCGGACCAGCACCCCCGTAGTGATGAGCACGAGGGGCGGCAGCAGCTGCAAGTAGTAGTGGCCGAAGAAGCGGAGACCGACCGCGACCGACAGGGCAGCCGACAGGAGCCAGAGCCAGAGGTCCGTGTCGCCGCTGCCCGCCGTGCGGCGCTCGCGCCACGCGCGCGGGAGGGTCCACACGATCGGGAGGTTCACCACCGCGAACGCCGCCGTCATCAAGACCAGCGTCAGCAGGATCATGCCCCACTGCCCGCTGATGCCGAGGTAGCTGCCGTTCCCGATCGTGGTCCAGAACAGCAACTCGCCCGGGCCGACCAGGAGCGCCACGACCGCCAACGGCAGCGTGAAGCCACCGAACGCGTCGGCAACGCCTCGCCGGCGTCGTTGTCGCCACACGAGGTAGAGGACGGGCAGCAGCGTTGCGGCACCCGTCTGCTTGGTGAGCGTGGCGAGCGCGACGGCGGCGCCGGACGAGAACGCGCGGCCGCGACGCGCGAGGAGCACCGCCGCCGTCATGCTCGGCAACATGAAGATCTCGAAGTTCGCCGCCTGACCGTCCTGGGGCGCGAACGCGACCGACGCCAGAACCATCAACACGCCCGCGATCCAGGCGGCCCTGTTGCCGTAGCGTCTTCGAGCTTCGAGCGCGAGCAACAACGCGGTGAGCGCGACGGCCAGCATCGCCACCACGCGAACTGACCACAGTGCCGTCGTGCTGAAGAGCGCGAACGTTGCCGCGTAGAGGTAGGGCACGAGCGGCGGCTTGCGGTCGGCAGCCTCCTCGTAGAGCTTGCCCCCGTGGTTGATCACTTCGGCTTGGGCGCCGAGGAACGACTCGTCCGAGTTGAACACGTCGACGACGAAGGCGGAGGTTCGCAGCGCGGCCGTGAGGAGAAGCAGGACGGCGAAGAGACGCAGGATGGACCGGTGCTGCGCCGATGGTTCGTCGGGCGCACGCACCGGCGCGGCCGGAGGCCGCGAAGATACCGGTGCGACGTCGGTCTTCATCAGCGATGTGCTCCGGTTGTCCTGCCGACGGAGCAGTCATTGTGCCAGGTCAGAGGCCTGTGCCCGACGCGCCCTCGCTCAGACCGGAGTCAGCTCGTCGCCGAGGTAACGCCGACGACACAGCGACCGCTGGGGCTTCCCCGACGACGTCTTGGGGAGTGTCCCGGGTCGGACGAGCACGACGTCCTCGGGCGGCACGCCGACGGCGTCTGTGACGCGCGCCGCCACTGCGGCGCGGATGGGTGCGCCCTCGTCCTGCTTGGTCTCGGCGACCACGACCACCGCTTCGCGACCTCTGCGGCCCTCGGTGCCGAACGCGATGACGTTCCCGGCCCGCACTCCCTCGACCGCCTCGGCGGCGCGCTCGACGTCCTCGGGGAACACGTTGCGCCCGCCGACGATGATGACGTCCTTGATCCGGCCGCACACGACCAGCTCGCCGTCGACCACGTAACCGAGGTCGCCGGTGCGGAACCAGTCGTCACGGCGCGAGTCGGCCGTCGCCTCGGGGTTGCCGTAATACCCGGGGGTGATCGAGCTGCCGCGCAACTCGACTTCGCCGACCTCACGGTCCCGCATCGCGTGCCCGGTCGCCGGGTCGCAGACGCGCAGGTCGATGCCGCGCAACGGCCGCCCGAGTCGCGGGAGGCGGCGGACGTTCCCGTCGGCACCTCCGCTGTTGACCGGCGCCGCGTACCGGTCGGTTTCGAGCACGCGCTGGTCGATCGTGTCGACCTGCATGCCGGTGCCCGGCGTCGGGAAGCTGACTGCGAGCGTGGCTTCGGCCATGCCGAACACGCAGAACGTGGCACGCGGGTCGAGCCCGTGCCCGGCGCCGGCGGCGAGAAACGCCTCGACCGCGTCCGGGTCGATCGGCTCGGCGCCGTTCAGCGCAATCCGCCAGCGCGAGAGGTCGAGGCGGTCGAGGCGTCGGAGGGCTCGAGCTGCGAGCGCGTACGCGAAGCTCGGGCCGGCGGTGGCGGTCGCGCCGAACTCCGACATCCACTCCATCCATCGCGCCGGCGCGGCGAGAAAATCCTGCGGTGCGGCGAGCATGAGGTCGAAGCCGTTGGTCATGGGCGCGCCGAGGAGCCCGATGAGCCCCATGTCGTGGTACAGCGGCAGCCAGGAGACGATCGTGTCGGCGTCGGCATCGAGGTTGGTGGCTTCGACGGCGGCATCGAGGTTCGCATTGATGCAGCGGTGCGGCACCATCACGCCCTTCGGGTCCGCGGTCGACCCGCTCGTGAACTGGAGGATGGCCAGCGCGTCGGGGTCATCGGGCGGGCGCTCGTAGCCCCCGGGCGCGCCGCGGAGCTCGTCGAGTTGCACGATCGGCGGGTCGCCCGGCTGCGGGTCCAGGAACTCGCTGAGCTGCGCGTCGATCACGACGACCCGCGCGTCGGCATGGACGATGAGCCGGCGGGTCTGGGCGACGAAGTCCTCGATCGACGCCAGCCGCATCGGGAGGGGAAGCACGACGACGGTGGCCCCGGCGAGCCACGTGGCCTGGATCGCGGTGACGAACGGGCGGGTCGTGGCGCCGAGCAACGCAACGTGGCTGCCCGGCCCGATGCCACGGGCCTGAAGAGCGGCGGCCATGCCGCGAGCGTCGTCGTGGAGGCGTGACCACTCGACGCGCTCGCAGCCGTCGGCGCCTGCCGACGCGACGAAGGTGATCGCCTGCTGCGTGTCGGCGGCCGCCTCGAGCCGCGGAAGAAGCGAGGCTGATTGGCTCACTAACAGGATCGGACCGTTCCTACCCGGGATGGGTTACCCGGGAAACTTCACCGCGGCGGCCGGGTCCTGGAAGAAGCGGGAGCGGGGGAGGGCGGCGTCGGCGCCGTCGGCCCGGGCGGCTTCGAGCGCTTCGGGGTTGTCGTGGCGCCCGTAGGCCACGATGCGGGCGTCGGGTACGACCTTGCGCGCAGCCGCAACGGCGTCGGGGTGGGCCTTCACGTCGATGACCACGATGTCGGCGCCGGCGGCATCCTCGGGCGCCCTCGCGAAGCCGGCGTCGGGGACCGCAGCCGAGATCTTCGAGCGGTCCAGCAGGTCACCGACGAAGGCGACGACGCGCATCACTCGCCGCGGAGGTGCTGTGCCAGGTAGGTCGGCTCGCCGAGCTTGCCGATCAGATCGAGCTGGGTCTCGAGCCAGTCGATGGACTCCTCGCCGTCGGTGAGCATCGGCTCGAAGATCAGACGCGACCCGTCGTCCCCCACTTCGCGGCACAGCGCGATGGCTGCGACCAACCCGTCGACGGTTCCCTTCTCGAGCGTGAGCTCGTTCTCGAACTGGTCGGTCACGCCGTCTCCGACGCGGATCCGGTTGAGTCGCTGCAGGTTGGGAGTCTTCTCGAAGTAGATGATGCGCTCGATCAGCTTCTCGGCGTGACGCATCTCCTCGATCGAATCGTCGTAGGCGCGCTTGGCGAGGTCCGGATATCCCCAGTTGTCACGCATCTTGGCGTGGACGAAGTACGTGCTCGCCGCCGACAGTTCCGCCGCGAGCAGATCCGCCAATGCCT
This sequence comes from Acidimicrobiia bacterium, assembly GCA_036005605.1. Taxonomy (GTDB): domain Bacteria; phylum Actinomycetota; class Acidimicrobiia; order IMCC26256; family JACDBD01; genus JALZAA01. The sequence continues at coordinate 16,874 of DASYQJ010000098.1, read as the reverse complement.
CCATCACCTTCGTGTTTCCCTGCATCAGCCACCTCCGGCGCGCAGCGTACGTCGTGCTCTGCGAAAGAGCAGCCCGGTGCCGAGGCCCCCGGCGATCACTGAGGCGGCCAGAATCCCGAGCTTCGCCTCACTGAGGCTCCGGCCATCGAACGACAGGTCGGCGACGAACAGGGAGACGGTGAATCCGATGCCGGCGACGGCGCCCACGCCGACGACCTGCCGGAAGGTGACACCTTCGGGGAGCCGCCCCAGGTCGAGTCGCAAGGCGATCCCGGTAGCGGCGGTGATGCCGACGATCTTGCCGACGACCAACCCGCTGACGATTCCCCACGAGATGCGGCTCGATGCCGCGTCGCGGAGCGCGTCAACGCCGACGTCCACGCCTGCGTTGGCCAGGGCGAAGACGGGCACGACGAGAAAGCTCGTCCAGAGGTGCAGTCGGCGCTCGAGTTGCTCCAGCACCCGCCGATCGCGGAACGAACCTGCGGGAGTAAGGAGGCCGAGCGCCACCCCCGCGATGGTGGCGTGGACCCCCGACTCGAACGTGCAGACCCACAGGACCAGCGCCGGGAACACGTACAAGAGCGGGTGGCGAACCCCCAGCCCGCGCATCAGGAAGAAGAGCGCCAGCGCGGCCGCGGCACCACCCAGCCAAGCCCCTTCGATCCCTTCCGAGTAGAAGACGGCGATGACGATGATGGCGCCGATGTCGTCGACGATCGCCAGCGTGAGCAGGAACAGCTTCAGGCCTGGAGCGACTCTCGATCCCAACAGTGCGAGCACGCCGAGTGCGAACGCAAGATCGGTCGCCATGGGGATGCCCCAACCCCGACTGCCGGCGCCGCCGAGATTCCATGCGACGAAGATGAGCGCCGGGGCGAGCATGCCTCCGAGCGCGGCGACCACCGGGAGCCGTGCCTTCCGCACGTCGTTGAGCTCGCCCTCGACCAGCTCGCGTTTGATCTCGAGCCCGACGACGAAGAAGAACACCGTCATGAGCCCGTCGTTCACCCAACCCCGGAGGGTCTCGCTGATCGCGAAGCTCCCGACGCCGATCGTGAGCTCGCGGTTCCAGACACTGGAGTAGGAGTCGCTCAAGGGACTGTTCACCCAGACGAGCGCGGCCAGGGCGGCGATGAGGAGGACGATCGCCCCGAGCGCCTCCACCGACGCGAACGCGTCGCCGACGGGGGTGATGTACCGACCGGCGAACGGAACGCGAATGTGGGTTCGGCGACCGGTCATCGGGAGGCCCCCTGGCGCGGCGATGAGGCAACGCCGACCAGACTTCCCGGCACTCCGGGGGACGACTGTACCGGTTGTGCCGCCCTACGCGCCGACGAGTCGAGGCGCGTCGACGTGCGCGAACTCCGGCCACCGGGCGCGTTGCTTCTTGGCCAGCTTGTGGAGCAGCTCGAGGGCACCGAGGTCCTCGTCGGCGCCGCGCACCTCGATCCATCCGTCGCGCTCGAGGCCTTCCATGATCTCGCGACCGACATCGGTCCGGACCAGGGTCAGGGTCCAGTCGTTGAACGCGCCGATGCCGCCGGTCGAGATGTCGGCGTGCTCGGCGGCGAAGTCGGGGCACAGCTTGCAGCCTTCGCGCGTGAACGCGTGGCACTCCTTGAGCGGCACCTCGACGTACCGGCCGTCGTGCATCCAGATCTGCAGGCGTCCCTTGATGTTCATCTTCTTGATCTCGGCCCGCTTCAAGCCGTACTTGGCCTCGAGCAGCTCCTCGAAGATCGCGTCGTCGAAGGTCTTCGAGCACAGCAACCCGATGTTGAGCGCCATCCGTCGGCCGACCTTGCCTGCCTTCCGCTGGTTCATCACGGGCGGGACCGAGCTCTGGCAGCTCATCCCGACCAGCGCGAGTTTCTCGGCTCCACTCTCGATCGCTTCGTCGTACGCCATCGTGTTGGCCGAGTACGTGTAGCGGCTCCCGGCCGAGGCGATGATGTCCTCTTTGGTGCGGGCGACGCCGGGCTTCGCCTTCCAGGTGGACCCGTCACCCTCCAGGTACGAGACGAGGGCGGCGTCGATGATGTCGTTCTCGAGCGCGTAGAGCAGGATCGCCGACACGAGGCCGCCGTCCTGTCCGACTTCGGCGAGCACGGGATCGGTTGCCCGGGCGAGCACGATGTCCTTCGAGACGCCTTCGACCTCGATCGGCTCGCGGGTCCGACCGAACATGAACTCGTCGATCTCCGGCTCCCACGCCCGGAAGCGCGGGCACGCCCGCGTGCAGCTCGTGCAGCCCTTCTCGCCGTGGCTGCAGTTGTCGGGGCCCCAACCTTCCTCGAACTGGAAGGGCTTGTAGACGCCGTTCTCGTCGTTGTAGCCCAGGACGTCGTGCGGGCACACGATGACGCACCCTGCGCACCCGGTGCACAGCCCGCTCGTCACCACTTCCTGGTAGAGCTCTTTCCACTGGAGCTTCTCGGGCGGCATCAACGCTCCTGCGTTGGGAGACAACGAGTTTGTCATTCGACGGCCAGGCGGGCGAAACGCCAGCGCGCGTAACCTGCCCCGCGCGAGCCAAGGAGACAGCATCCCATGAGCCAACCACCTCCCCCTCCGCCGCCCCCGTCGTCGGGCTCGGACCCGCAGATCCCGTCGCCGCCGCCCCCGTCGCCGCCCCCGGGGTACTACGCCGAGGGCGCGGCGCAGCCCCAACCCGGTGGCGCGCCGTCGGCGGCGTACGCGCCGCCTGCGAGATGGCGCAGCCTGCGAGGCCTCACGACCGCGCTCACCTGGCTGTTCGCCGCCCACATCGTGCTCACCGTCGTGTTGATCTTCGGCGTGTTCAATCACCTCCGGGTCCTGGGCGACAAGGAGACCGGCGGGCTCGTCTTCGACACGAAGGCGGTGAACGATGCCAACGCGCTCCCGGCCGCGATGATCCTGCTGTCGGGCCTCGTGGCCATCGCCATCTTCGTGCTGCTGATCATCTGGCTGTACCGGGCGGCGAAGAACAACGAGGCGCTCGGCCGGCAGAACCCGCGGCTCGGGGCGGGCTGGGCGATCGGCGGCTGGTTCATCCCGTTGGCGAACTTCGTGATCCCATTCATCATCATGGATGACGTCTGGCGCGGCGCGGACCCGTCCATCGCGCGCGGAGACCCCAACTGGCGTCGCTCGTCGACCCTGGGTGCGATCTGGGCTTGGCTGGTCACCGCCGTGATCTTCACCATCCCGAGCTCGATCGCCAGCTCCACCGGTGACGTGCGCGCCGACGAGCCCGACAAGGTGCGGCGCGACGACATCCTGCGGATCATCGGCGCCGTCGGGGCGATCGTCGCCGCGGTCTTCGCGATTCTCGTGACCCGCCGGATCGCGGCCCGTCAGGAGGAGTGCCTGCAGGCACAGCAGGCAACCGCGCCGGCCACCTGAGCTGGCGGTGATCGCGGGATGTCCGACGAGCTACGCGCGCTCGTGCACCACCACATCGAAGACGGGTTCAACCGTGACGACTGGACCGTGTGCCAGTCGACGATGGCCGACGACTACACCGCCTACTACGGCGCCGAGGGGAAAGCGAACGTCGGGCGTGACGCCTACGTGCGGGCGTGCACGTTCCTGCGCCGGTCGTTTCCCGACGTGAACATCACGATCGAGGACCTCGTCGTGGAAGGCGACAAGGTCGTCATGCGCTACACGGAGCGCGGCACGCTCACTGGCCGGCCGTTCCTCGGCATCGCGGCCGAAGGTCAGGCCTACGCCAAGCCGGGCACGACCGTGTACCGCGTAGTCGACGGCCGGTTGGCGGAATCGTGGGGCGTCGAGGACACACTCGGCTGGTTCCGCCAGCTCGGCGGCATGCCCGAGCTCCCGTAGACCGGCTCCGCCGGTCGGACCATCAGGTCTTCAGCAGGCGCTCGACCGCCTGGACCGCCTCGGTGAGCTTGGCGTCGCCCTCGGCGCGGCTCGTCTCCGCCGCGTCCCGCACGCAGCTGCGCAGGTGCTCGTCGAGCAGGCCCAGGCCGACACCCTGGAGCGCCTTCGTGACCGAGACGATCTGCGTGAGGATGTCGACGCAGTACTCGTCCTCGTCGACCATGCGCTGGAGCCCTCGGACCTGGCCCTCGATGCGGCGCAGCCGCGTCCGGTAGTCGTCCTTGTGCATCGAATAGCCCCGCATCGGCGCCCCTTCGGACCAGGTTGGGATGGGGTACAGGGGTATACTATCAAGGCCATGACCGAGGCGCAGCTGACCACCCCGGGCCGCGACCTCCGGCGGGTCGACCTGCCGGTCGACGGCATGACGTGCGCCTCGTGCGCGAGCCGCATCGAGAAGGGGCTCGCCGGCCTCGGCGGCGTCGCGGAAGCCCACGCCAACTACGGGACCAAGCGCGCCACCGTCGTCTACGACCCGCGCACCACGGGCACCGACGACTTCGAGGCCACGATCGCCGGGCTCGGGTACTCGGTTCCCCACGACGAGGGCCCGGAGGAGCGCGATCCCGAGGCCGAGGAGCTGCGGAGCATCCGCCCCCGGCTGTACGTCGCGATCGCGCTGAGCATCCCAGTGCTACTGATCTCGATGGCGCCGCCCCTCAACTTCGACGGCTGGCAGTGGGTGGCATTCGTGCTGTCCACACCCGTGATCCTGTGGGCGGGTTGGCCGTTCCATCAGGCGGCGCTCGTGAACCTGCGTCACGGCGCCACCACCATGGACACCCTGGTGTCGCTCGGAACCCTGGCCGCGTACGGGTGGTCGGTGGTTGCGCTCGTGTTCCTGGGAGCAGCCGAGGGCGGCGTGGCAATGGGTGGCGCCTTCGGCGCCGGCGACGCCGCGCACGTGTACTTCGAGACGGCGTCGGTGATCGTGTCGCTGCTGCTGCTCGGGCGGTTCTTCGAGGCGCGAGCGCGACGGCGATCGAGTCACGCGCTCCGGGCGCTGCTCGAGCTCGGTGCGAAGAGGGCTCGCCTCGAGAACGGTGAGGAGGTGCCGGTCGAGAGCCTCCGGGTCGGCGACCGTTTCGTCGTGCGGCCGGGCGAGAAGATCTCGACCGACGGCCGGGTCGTCGACGGCTCGTCGGCGGTCGACGTGTCGATGCTGACGGGCGAGCCGGTACCGGTCGAAGTGAGCACGGGCGTCACGGTGTTCGGCGCGACCGTGAACACGTCGGGACGCCTCGTGATCGAGGCGACCAAGGTGGGCGGCGAGACCGCGCTGGCGCAGATCGCGCGGCTCGTCGAAGAGGCGCAGGGCTCGCGGGCGCCGGTGCAGCGGCTGGCCGATCGCGTCTCGACGGTCTTCGTGCCGGTCGTGATGGTCATCGCGTTGGGCACGCTCGTGGTGTGGCTCCTGGCCGGCCAGGGCGCAAACGCGGCGTTCACGGCCGCGGTGGCCGTCCTGATCATCGCGTGCCCGTGCGCGCTGGGCCTGGCCACGCCCACGGCGATCATGGTCGGCACGGGCCGCGGCGCGCAGCTCGGCATCGTGATCAAGGGCGGTGAGGTGCTCGAAGCCACCCGGACCGTCGACACCGCGGTGCTCGACAAGACGGGCACGATCACCGAGGGAAGGATGCGCCTCGTCGACGTCTTCGCCGCGCCCGGTGTTGACGAACGCGAGTTGCTGCGCCGGGCCGGCGCCGTCGAGGATGCCTCGGAGCACCCGATCGCGCAGGCCGTCGCCCGCGGCGCTCGGGCGCGCGGCGTCGAGCTCGTCGCCCCGGCGTCGTTCGACAACCTCGCCGGCTCGGGTGTGCGCGGCTCGGTCGACGGCGGCGAGGTCACCGTCGGACGGCGCGAGCTCGTAGGAGCGGTTCCCGACGGTCTGGAACGCGCCGCCGCCGGCGCGGAAGCCGAGGGTCGCACGGTCGTGTTCGCGGCATGGGGTGGAGCCGTACGGGGCGCGTTCGTGGTGGCGGACACGGTGAAGAACACGTCGCGGACGGCGCTGGTCGAGTTGCACCAGCTCGGCCTCGAGACGGTGATGGTGACAGGCGACCAGCGAGCGGCGGCCGAGACCGTCGCGCGCGAAGTCGGCATAGATCGTGTGATCGCGGGCGTGCTCCCCGGTCAGAAGGTCGACGTGGTGCGCGATCTCCAGGAGCACGGGCAGCGTGTCGCCGTCGTCGGCGACGGCGTCAACGACGCCCCGGCGCTGGCGCAGGCCGACCTCGGCATCGCCATCGGCACCGGCACCGACGTCGCCATGGAGGCCAGTGACCTCACCCTGGTCTCGGGGGACCTTCGGGCCGCCGCCGACGCCATCGCCCTGTCTCGCCGGACGCTGACAACGATCAAGGGCAACTTGTTCTGGGCGTTCGCGTACAACGTCGCCGCCATCCCGCTCGCGGCGGCCGGCCTCCTCAACCCCGTGGTCGCGGCGGCGGCGATGGGCTTCTCGAGCGTGTTCGTCGTGACGAACTCGCTCCGCCTCCGCACCTTCCGCGGCTTCCGGCGCTAACGCCGCTCCGCGATCCAGGCGCCGAGGAGCTCGGCCTCGGCGTTGGCGTGCTCCTCCAGGCCGTCGACGATCGCCCGCTCGACCCGACCGCCGACCAGCGGAACGTGCACCGTGAGCTCACCGGTGACGAGGCGTCGCGTGCTGTCACCCAACGCCTCGAGCGTCACGTCGTAGGCCGCCTTCAGCCGGTCGGCGTAGTTGTCGGGCACGATGCGGTGGCGGCTCGTGTGCGAGGTCAGGTCATAGGTGGCGTCGTCGACCCACGTGAGCTTGGCGGGGTCGACCACGCGGGTCACAGCACCCGACAGCGGGGCCGTGAAGTGGTACCGGATCCGTTGATGGGCGCGGTCGCCGTCCCGCGCGTTCTCGAGCAGGTCGGGCGCGCCCAGCTTCGGGAGGTCGGCGGTAGCCGCGACGAAATCACTGTCCAACAGCGCGGCCTCGACCGCGGTCAGCGGTGCCGGGATGCGTTGCTCGATGCGGAAGTTCACGACGGCTCCATCTCGTTCGCCTGCACTACACCAGCCCCCTACGCTCTGGCGCCAATGGCCAAGATCAGCGACATCCTGCAACGGGGCTTGAGCTTCTCGTTCGAGTTCTTCCCTCCTCGGACGCCCGAGATGGAGGAGACGCTCCGCACCACACTCGTCGAGCTCGAGACCCTGGCCCCCTCGTATGTCTCGGTGACCTACGGCGCCGGCGGCACCACGCGCGAGCGCACGCACGACATCGTGGTCGACATCCTCCGCACCACAACCATGACGGCCATGGCGCACCTCACGTGTGCCGCGCACACGCGGGCCGAGCTCGTCGAGATCATCACCCGCTACCGCGACGCCGGGATCGAGAACGTTCTCTGCCTCGGCGGTGACCCGCCCGCCGACCTCGACCTGCCGCCGGGAGAGCTGCGGTACGCAGTCGAGCTCGTCGAGCTGGTGCGCGAGATCGGCGACTTCTCGGTCGGCGTCGCCGCCCACCCCGAGCCGCATCCCAAATCGCCCACGCGCGAGACCGACCGGTACTGGACGGCTCGCAAGCTCGAGAAGGCCGACTTCGCGATCACGCAGTTCTTCTTCGAGGCCGAGCACTACTTCGATCTCGTCGCGGGGCTACGCGCCAACGGCGTCGACAAGCCCGTGCTCCCCGGGATCATGCCGGCGACCAACCTGCGTTCGATCACGCGCATGGCCGAGCTCCAAGGCTCCGAGTTCCCGAAGTGGCTCGCCGACAAGCTGTACGCCGTCGGCGACGACAAGGAGGCGGTCCGCGAGGTCGGCATCGCCGAGGCCACGAGGCTGTGCCAGGCGCTGCTCGACGGCGGCGCGCCCGGTCTGCACTTCTACACGCTGAACCGGTCGACTGCCACGCGCGAGATCTTCGCCCGCCTGGGCCTGCGCGAAGGAGTCGGCTGAACGGAGCGAGAGCTGGCGCGCTACTGACGCGCGGTCAATGCGCTCGTGCCCGCCACGTGATCGGCTTCGGACCGTTGTGGCGCCTTGGCGCGCTCCTCCGCGGCGCCGAGCCGATGTTCGGAGAGCGGTCGCCCCGGTTGATCGGAGAGGCCGACACATCCGACGCGGGCCGATCGTGCCCGTCGACGTCGATGGACGAACGCCGTCCGTTGCCGTTCCCGCGTTCGTGTGTACCACGCGCGTAGGCGAGGGCTTCCTCGCGCCCCTCCCACTGCGCCGCGCCCTCGGGCGTGATCGTTGCCGCGACGCCGTCGGCGAGTGCACGCAGCGCGACCGCGAGGATGATCACCTGCGATTGCGCGGGGGCGCGCCACACGACCGGAGGCTCGTCGTCGATGGATGCCGGCGTGGCGGCGTGTTCGACCGGCTCGGGGAGCATCGCAGCCGGCTTGGCGACGAACGTCTCGTCCGGCTTGGCGACGAACATGTCGTCCGGCTTGGCAACGAACGTCTCGTCCGGTTCGGCGACGAACGGCTCGTCGGGCTCGGCAACGAACACTTCGTCCGGTTCGGCGACGAACGGCTCGTCGGGCTTGGCGACGAACACTTCGTCGGGCTCGGCGACGAACACTTCGTCGGGCTCGGCGACGATTGGCGTGATCGGCTCGTCGTCGAGAGGCGGGATGTCGTCCGCGCCCTTCCCTTCCGAGGAATGGCTCCAACTGACGGCGGCCACCCCGGTCAGCGTCGCGTACGGATCGGAGCGATCGACGGGCGCCGCGTCCTCTTGCTCGCCGAGGGCCTCCATGTCGATCGACGACCAGGGCGCCGGTCCGAACACCGGATCGTGCGCCTCGCCGCGCGCGTCGGCAAACGCCTCGTTCATGTCGTTCTGATCACGGCGCGCCTGTTTGATCGTCCCGGCGGCCCAGATGCCGCCCGCGACGAGAAGCCCGACAATCCCTCCCAGCAGGATGGCGAGAACCATTGGTCAATCCCTCCTCTGGACGCCCCGGGCGCACATCATTGTTGGTTTTTCGGCTCAGGTCGAAAGGAGAAACCCGAGGCCCCGGTCGGTGGCGGAGGGAGTGGGATTTGAACCCACGGTGCCCGGAGGCACAATGGTTTTCGAGACCATCCGATTCGGCCGCTCTCGCATCCCTCCGGCGAGGGATTGTAACGAGAAGGCCCTCGTAGCCACCCCGAAAGGAGACGCCATGGTGCCGGCATCCGAGACCCCCCGTTGGCGGGGCGTCAACCATCTCGCCCTCGTGACGCCCGACATGGACGCCACCGTCCGGTTCTATGCGGGCGTGCTCGGCATGCGGGTCGTAGCGACGACGAGGGCAGGACCCATGCGCCACTACTTCTTCGAGATCGGCCCGCAGAACACGGTGGCGTTCTTCGAGATCGACGGGATCGGGACGTTCGCCAAGCCTGCGGGCGCCCCGCCCTCCCAGACGATCCAGTTCGACCATCTGTCCTTCAACCTGCCGGACGAGCGTGGACTGCTCGACCTGCGCCAGCGGCTGCTCGACGCCGGGTGCGAGTGCACCGAGGTCGTCGACCACGGGTTCGTGCGTTCCGTCTACTTCACGGATCCGAACGGCATCGCGCTCGAAGCGTCATGGTGGGCGATCGACGCGACCGGCCGGCCAGCCGACTACGCCGACGAGCGCGTCTTCGCGGATCCCGAGCCCGTCCCGGCCGTCGACGAGCTGCGCCGCCACGGCCAGGTGCTCGAGGCGCCCGTCACGCGGCTGACGAGCGAAGAGATCGTCGACCCGGTCTGAATCAGTTTCGCGCCGCCGTCAGCGGCGGTCGGCGAAGAAGGCCGTGAGGAGGGCGGCGCACTCGGCGGCGCGCACGCCGTCGACGACCGTCGCTTCGTGGTTGAGACGAGGATCGGCGGCCAGGTTGTAGAGGCTCCCGAGCGCGCCCGCCTTCGGGTCGGCGGCGCCGAACGCGACGAGTCCGAGCCGCGCCGCGAGGACTGCACCGGCGCACATCGGGCACGGCTCGAGCGTGACGAGGAGCGCGTGCCCGTCGAGCCGCCACGAGCCCGCGGCACGCGCGGCGTCCCGGAGAGCGAGGATCTCGGCGTGCGCGGTGGGGTCCGCGTCCTGCTCGCGCTGGTTGTGCCGGCGGGCGACGACCTCGCCGGTGTCGACGCGAGCAACCACCGCGCCGATTGGGACGTCGCCGTGTGCCGCGGCCGCGCGCGCTTCGTCGAGCGCCACGCCCATGAGATCGTCGAGCCGTCCGCGGTGCACGAAGGGCAGCGTACGAGTTGATTCTTGCGGCGCGCTCGGGCGCTATGGCGCTGCCCGCCAGCGGGCACGCCACTCGGGGGCGTCCCAGGGCTCGGTGACGTAGATCGTCTCGCGCTCCACCTTGTCGCCCCGGAACTCGAGGATGTTCACCGCGGGTTGCCAAGGGCCGCCGTCGTAGCTGATTGCTCCTTCGGCAACCCACAGGTCTCCCTGCCCGCGCAGGTGGCGCAGTTCCAAGACCACGCCCGCCGGGTACTGGCTTCGCCACTCCTTGAAGTTGGCCACGCCCTCGAACCGCTCGCCCGATTGCGGGAACTCGAGGACGGCATCGTCGTGGTAGATCTCGTGGCTGACGTCCTGATCGCGGCCCGTGTACTCCCAGAACCGCCGGATCTGCGCGCGCCGCTCGGCTTCGTCCACCCGCACAGTCTGCCCCTGGGATCGCGTGGTGTGCGTTGTGCACCGCTGCCGGGTTGTGGCAACGGTGCAAAGCGGAGGGAGTGGGATTCGAACCCACGGTGAGTTGCCCCACACACGCTTTCCAAGCGTGCCGATTCGGCCGCTCTCGCATCCCTCCGATGACAAAGCGGACCGTGCACCCGCCGTCGACCCCGTCGCCGCCCGGTGCACTTGCTCACGGTGGCTCGGGTCAGGTGTACCTGCGGCACACGGGAGGGCTCGCTGAGAGCTGCTTCCTTCCGGACCTGACTCGGTTCGCGAGATCCCGTTGCGCAGGACCCGACCCTCAACGTCACCGCGGGCCGCTGCCGTGCGGCGGCTCGGGCCTCGGGCGGGGATTCAGCCCCCCGTACGTGGATTGGGGGTACAGGGCACCACGGGCTCCCCGCCTAGCACGGTCCGCGGCGCGAGGGTAGCAACCGACCAGAAATCGAGCTTTGCCGTCTGTTTGTCCCCTCAGCGTCGGCCGCGATGGAGCTGCAGCGACAGGCGCTGCATGAGGTCGCCGTAGTGCGTGAGCTCGGTGACGGCGCCCGGGCGCCCGCCAGGGGCGTTGCGGTACTCGGGGATGCCGACGGACGTCACGAGCATGCACGACGCGTTCGTGGCGAAGAACCGGCGGACGGGCTCGTCGAAGAACGTGAGCCCGGTCGCGCCGCACCCGAGCGTGAACGCGGCCAGCGAGAGGCGACCGGACGCGATGCCCGCCTCGAGCTGGGCGGCGCGATACCCGCGCCCGCCGAGCGCCTCGAACAGGACTTCGAGGTCGGCGGAGTGGAAGGCGGTGTACGCCGAGTCGCCGCCCAGCGGCTGGTTCAGGCACAGCTGTTGTGTGATCTCGCGGAACTGGCCCGGTCGCACCAGCTCGAGGTCGCCATCGCGCCAGCGGTACGCGCCGGGGTCGACGCTCTCGATGCCGTGCACAGCCAGGTTGTGCTCGAGCAGCGTCGCATCGGGCGCGGCGAAGTCCGCCGGCGGCGGACGGGCGGCGACGGCCATGCCCCAGCTCAGGAGCGAGGCGGGCGCCGTCTCCGGCCGCATGATGCGGGTCGACCCGCGCCGCAGGACGACCTCCTCGATCGACTCGTCGGTGGCGTCGGCCGGTGGGTCGACCTGCGAACGCGACGGTCTGCCGTCGACGGCGTGTGCGCGCCACTCTTTGACTTCGGTTGCGTCCGCCAGCACGCCGGCGTGCTGCGCTTCGGTGATCAACGGGAAGCCGATCGGGTGCGGCGAGATGGGCTCGACGTCGACGTCGAGCGGAGGGAGGTCGGTCGGTACGTCGATCGCGTCGAGCGAGCCGATCGAGACCAGCGCAAGGGGGAACTCGGTGATGCCGTCGACGCCGACGAGACGCGCCACGTCGTCGTCGACGAAACCGGTCCACACCCTGGCGTCGAGAGCAGAGGCATCCGCCATCGCCAGCAGGTTCGCCAGCATCGTGCCCGCATCCCAGTAGAGATGACGGAAGCCGCGCTCGCCGTACTTCCAGGCCGTCCGCCACGGGATGCCTGTGAGCACGAGTGTGCAGCCGGGGCGCGGTATGACCGCGCCCGTGCGGAGCGTCGTCAGGCCGAGCTCGAGCGGGGCGAAGTGGTGGACGCCGTCGGGCACGCCCTCGACGCCCGCGCACACCGCGTAGACCTCGACGGGGTGGAGGTTCCCGGCCGACATCGCAGTCCGGAAGTACGTCCGGTCCTCGAACGCCGGGGACGCGCTCGAGCGCGTCACGCCGGCGGCGAAGAACAGCAGGCGAGCGAGCATGGTGGCGTCCAACGGCTCGGACGCCGACGGTCGCATCCGGCCCGAAAGCGCGTCGGCCGCCCGCACGCCCGACTCCCCGAGCTCGGTCGGGAGCGGCGTCGTCTCGAGGCCGACGTACCGCTTGAACGGCGCCGGGCGGTTGGACGGATCGAGCGGCTGGAAGTCGACGAGGAGCGAGCGGTCCGTCGGGGAGCCGTGCTGGGTCAGCTGGTGCAGCATCGCGGCGGGGTCGGGCGCGCTCACCGGTCTGACCGCCTTGCGGTGCGCGGCAGCTCGGAGAAGGGGACGTCGACGTCGGCACGCGGCTCGGCCGGCAGGCCGAGCACGCGCTCGCCCACGATGTTCCGCTGGATCTCGTCCGTGCCGCCCCGGATGGAGATGGACGGGCTGGTGAGGAACAGCGTCTGCCACTCGCCGTCGCCGGCACTCCCGGCGACCCCGTTCGGGCCGAGGAGGTCGAGCGCGAGCGACGCAGCGGCCTTGAGGCCGGCGCTCCCGCGCAGCTTCGATCCCGATCCCTCGGGGCCGGGGGACCGCCCCGCCTTCGCCGCGTCGCGGGCGCGGCGGGCGGTGAGGCGCGCCACCTCGAGCTCGATGATCGCGGCCGCCAGCCGCTGGCGGACGACCGGGTCGGCGACCGCGCCCCGGCGCCGGGCGAGATCGACGATCCTTTCCTTCAGGTCGGTGCCCCATCCGCCTCCGCCGACCGCGCCGGCCCCGCGTTCATGGGCGAGCGCGGTACGGGCGACGCGCCAGCCTTCGCCCGGCGCGTCGATGCGATCAGCGTCGGCGACCGCAGCATTGTCGAAGTGAACCTCGCTGAAGTGGGTGTCGCCGTTCATCTGTCGCAGCGGGCTGACCGTGACGCCGGGCGCCTGCATCTCGAGCGCGAACGCAGTGATGCCGGCGTGCTTCGGCACGCTCGGGTCGGTGCGGGCGAGGAGCAGACCGCGTTGCGAGTAATGCGCGCGGCTGCTCCACACCTTGGCGCCGGTGACGCGCCAGTGGTCGCCGTCGCGTTCGGCGCGCGTGGCGAGTGACGCGAGGTCGGAGCCGGCGTCGGGCTCGGAGAACAGCTGGCACCAGATCTCGTCGCCGGTGCGGATCGCCGGCAACCAGCGCGAGCACTGCTCGGGCGTCGCGTGCATGACCAGCGTCGGCCCCGCGATCGCCAGCCCGATCAGGTACGGGTACAGGTCCGGGACCTCGAAGCGTCCCAACTCCTGGGCGACCACCGCTGCCTGCGCCGGTGACGCGCCGAGGCCCCCGTGCTCCGCCGGCCAGGTGGGCACGGCCCAGCCCCCGTCGGCGAGGGCGCGCAGGTACGCGCGCCCGGCTTCGAGATCGTCGCTGCCGGCGCCGAGCACGGTGAACGCGTCGCCGGCGCGGCGGGGCGTGAGTCGCGCCTCGAGCGCAGCGCGCACACCGGCGCGGAAGTCGTCGGGTGCGGTCACGGGATGCCGAGGTGCTCGTGCGCCTGGCGGACGAGCACCTCGAGGCCGGGTGAGGTCCGGACGTCGTACGGCGGCGGGTCAGGTTCGAGCGCACGCAACCGGGCCGGGAGCGCACCGACGGACTGCCGGCAGCGGTCGCGGAGCGCATCCAGCGGCTCGCGATCCCCGATGCGCTGGCCGTCGCGCATGACGGGCTGGAGCACGGGCCGGGCGTTCGGGACCGACTCGTCCTCCAGCCCCAGCACATCCGAGTGCAAGACGCCGCCTTCGGCGCGGCGGAACACCTGCTTGCGCCCCGGCAGCGTCACCTTGTCCGACGACAGCTTGACCTTCGGCCCGGTCGCGTCCTCGACGAGCTTGTACACGACCGCGACGTGCGGGGCGTCGCCGCTCGTGCCCAGCTGGGTCCCGACGCCGAACGCGTCGATCGGCGCGCCGGACGAGACCAACTGCTCGATGCGGTACTCGTCGAGGTCGCCGGAGGCGAAGATCTGCACCTCGGTCAGCCCGCCGTCGTCGAGGATGGCGCGCACGGACCGGGACAGCTTGTCGATGTCACCCGAGTCGAGCCGTACCGCGCGCGGCAGTAACCCCTCGGGCTCGAGCTTCCCCGCCAGGTCGACCACCGTGCGCGCGCCGCGCTCGGTGTCATACGTGTCGATGAGGAAGATCGCACGACCCGGGAAGTCGCGCGCGTACGTGAGGAATGCATCCGCTTCGTTCTCGAAGCGCATGACGTACGAGTGCGCCATCGTGCCACTGAGCGCGAGGCCGTACGCCTGACCGCCGAGCACGAGTGAGGTTGCCACCGCGCCGCCCACGTACGCGGCCCGGGCGGTCTTCAACGCGGCATCGGTGCCGTGGTCGCGACGGGGCGAGAAGTCGACGAACGTCCGGTCGCCGCACGCGGTCGCGACCCGCGCCGCTTTGGTCGCGATCATCGTCTGGTAGCCGATGCAGTTCAGCAGGAACGTCTCGACGATCTGCGCCTCGACCAGTGGCGCGGTCACCTGCACGATCGGCTCGTTGGGGAACACGAGCTCACCTTCCGGGACCGCCCGTACCTCGCCGGTGAACCGTAACGTGGAGAGCAGCGACAGGAACGACTCGTCGAACATGCCCAGCGAGCGCAGGTAGTCGAGCGCGGCGTCGTCGAAGTGGAGCCGCTCGAGGTAGTCGAGCGCGGCATCCAGGCCGCAGGAGACGAGATAGCCGCGCCCGGGCGGGAGATGCCGGGCGAACAGGTCGAAAGTCGCGGGCTGGTCGAGACCGTGCGCGTGGTAGCTCGCCGACATCGTCAGCTCGTACAGGTCGACGAAGAGCGCGGCGTTGGTGTCGTCGACCCAGCTCATGGACGACGGCCGTTCAGACGAGCTTCGCGCCGGCTTGCTCGATCTCACGCAAGGCACGCTCGCCGTCACCCGGCTCGGCTTCTACCGGCCTGGTCGCCTCGGTGATGACCTCGGTGTCGAATCCCTTGCGCACGGCGTCGAGCGCGGTCTCCTTGACGCAGTAGTCGGTGGTGAGCCCGGCGATGACGACGTGCTTCACGCCGCGATTCCTCAGTACCTGCTCGAGGTCGGTGTCGCGCCGCTCGCCGGTCGGCAGGTGCGTGACGCTGAACCCCGAATAACCGTCCTCGGGTCCCGTGGCCTTGTGGATGACCTCGCCCGCGACCTCCAGGTCGGCAGGAAACTCCGCCCCCCATGTGTCGTGGACGCCGTGCACCGGCCATCGACCGCCGTACTTCGCAAAGTGCGGGGTCTCTGCCGGGTGCCAGTCCTTGGTGTAGACGATCGGGATGCCGGCGGCCCTCGCGCGGTCGATCTCGCTATTGATGATCGGCACGACTTCCTCGCCGCCCTCGACGTACAGACTCCCCTTCCGGTCGGCGAAATCGTTCTGCACGTCGACCACGAGGAGCGCGGTTCCGGGGCGGTACTCGATTGCGCTCATCGCGAACCTCCCAGGTCGGAAGGTGTCTCACGTCGCAGGGTATCGCTCTCGGTAGAGTCCAACGCGTGGTGTACCAGTCGCTCTACCGCAAGCACCGACCTCAGACCTTCGGTGGGCTCGTCGGCCAGGACCACGTGACCGGGGCGCTGCGGAACGCCGTGCGCGAAGGCCGGGTCGGCCACGCCTACCTGTTCTCCGGACCGCGCGGCACGGGCAAGACGACCACGGCCCGCATCCTGGCCAAGGCGCTCAACTGCCTGAACCTCGGCGCCGACGGGGAGCCGTGCGGCGTGTGCGAGAACTGCGTCGCCATCGCCGAGGGCCGATTCCTCGACCTGTTCGAGCTCGACGCGGCGTCGAACAACAGCGTCGACAACATCCGCGACCTCACCGACAGCGTCCACCTCGGGCTGGGTGCGACCTCGAAGCGGAAGGTGTACCTCGTCGACGAGGTGCAGATGCTGAGCGCGGCGGCCTCGAACGCGCTGCTGAAGACCCTCGAAGAGCCGCCCGAGCACGTCGTGTTCGTGCTGGCGACGACGAACCCCGAGAAGGTCCTGCCCACGATCCGGTCGCGGACCCAGCACCTCGAGTTCACGCTGTTCTCGGCGGAGGAGCTCGAGGCCCTGCTGGCGGACGTGCTCGGTCAGGAGGGCATCGAGGCCGACCCCGAGGCGTTGGCCGTGATCGCCCGCGCCGGCGCCGGCTCGGCACGCGATGCCCTGTCGCTGCTCGACCAGGCGCTCGCCCATGGCACGGACCGCCTCGACGCCGGTGCCGTCGCCGACCTGTTCGGGGGCACGCCGTTCGAGCTTCGAGCCGCGGTCCTCGATGCCGTCGCCGCCGAGGACCCCGCCGGTGTCCTCGTCGCGGTGGGCGCGCTGCTCGACGCGGGCCACGAGCCGCGCCGCATCGCCGAGGACGTGCTGCGCTCCGTACGCGACGCGTTCCTGTTGAACGCCAGCGGCGGGCAGGTGCGCGTCGACGCACCCGAGGACGAGCAGCGCCGGCTCGACGAGCTCGGCCACACGCTCGGCAACACCACGCTCGTGCGGGTGCTGGAGACGCTCGGCCAAGCCGTGGTCGACATGCGCGGGACCGACGCCGCCGATCCGCGCCTCGTGCTGGAGATCGC
>DASYQJ010000097.1:0-7241 GCA_036005605.1 Acidimicrobiia bacterium | reverse complement strand
GAACGGGTGCTCAACGTCCTCCAGGCAGAGATGGACTTGATGTTCGACCTGGTGGCAGACCCGGCGCGATGGGAGGCCCCCACCGCGTGCGAGAACTGGGAAGCCCGCGACGTCGTCGGCCATCTGGTCGACACGACCGAGGGCTACCTGCCGGCGTTCGCGGGTGCCCGTAGCAACGCCACCGCCGAGGAGCCCCTGGGCCTCCGGGACATGGCCATGCACGTCGACCAGGGGGCCAAGTCGCTGCGCAAGGTGCCGCGGGAGGAGTTGATCGGCAGGTTGCGTGACGACAGCGAGCGCATGATGGAGGAGTTCACGGCGCTGTCCGCCGAAGACTGGGCGGGCTTCATGGTCCCGCACAAATACATGGGGCCGCTGCCCGCGATGTTCTACCCGATGTTCCAGATCGTGGACTACGCGGTGCACGGCTGGGACATCCGCGAGGGCATGCGCAAGCCGCACGCGATGTCCGGCGATGCCGCCGACCTGCTGGTGCCGGTCATCTTCGTGCTCTGGTCTGCAACCGCCGACGTCACCAACGTGGACCGTCCGTACGCCGTCGGCGTGCGGACGACCGGCAACAACGGCGGCGACATGCGCGCCGACGTGTCGTCGGAGGGCGTCCAGTTCTCGCCCGGCGACATTGACGACTGCGCGGCAATCCTCGAGTTCGATCCGGCGACGCTCGTGCTCACCGGGTACGCGCGCATGAACGGCGGGACCGCCCGCGGCGACGAGGAGCTGGCAGGCAAGTTCCGGGACTTGTTCTTCCCGATCTGAGCCGTTGAAGCGAACGATCCCAAGGCTGTTCCGGCGGGCGGTCGATGCCGCGACGGGCAGCACCTGGTTGCTCGCCGGCGAACGCGCGTACGCCTACTCGCAGGCGATGGATCGGATCGAGCGGGCTGCGAGCGCGCTGCGCGCGGTCGGCGTCGCTCCGGGAGACCGGGTGCTCGTCACGGCGCGGAACACGGACCAGTACCTCCTTACCTGGCTCGCGCTCATGGAGGTCGGTGCGCTCCAGGTCCCGGTCAACCCCAAGAGCTCGCCCGCCGAGCTCGCCGGTTTCGTCCAGCAGGCCGCGCCGAGGTTGATCGTCACCGATGGCGACCTTGCGCGAACCGTCGGAGACGCGCCGCGCGTCGACGTCGGCGAGATTTTCGACGCCGTGCCGGACGGCCGCGGTCCGGCGAACGTCGACGAACGCGATGTCGCCGTCATGATCCCGACGTCGGGCACCACCGGGCGATCGAAGCTGGTCATGCAGACGCACCTCGCCTATGTGATGGCGGGCGAGGGCTTCCCTTACTGGCTGCAGCTCACGAGCGACGATCGCCTGATGACGTCGCTGCCGTTGTTCCACATCAACGCGCCGGCGTACTCGACGCTCGGTTCGGTCGCCGCCCGGGGGAGCCTCGTGCTCCTGCCGGCGTTCTCGGCCAGCGACTTCATGGCCGCCGCCCGGCGGTACGAGGCCACCGAGTTCAACGCCATCGGCGCGATGCTCGAGATCCTGATGCGCCAGCCCCCGCGCGCCGACGACGCCGACAATCCCATCCGGCTCTGTTACACGGGCCCGTCGCCGGATCGCGAGCGGCAGTTGGAGATCGAGGAGCGTTTCGGCTTCGAGATCGTGTGCGGCTACGCACTGTCGGAGACGCCGTACGGCCTCGTGTGGCGCCACGGATCTCGACCGTTCGGCTCGCTCGGCTCGGCTCGGCAGCACCCGGACCTCGGGCACGTCAACGACGCCCGGGTCATCGGGGAAGCCCAACCCGTCGCCGCCGGCGAGGTCGGGGAGCTCGAGCTGCGCAACCCCGCCATCATGCGCGGGTACTACGAGATGCCGGACGAGACCGCCGAGGTGCTCGTCGACGGCTGGTTGCGGACGGGTGATCTCGTCCGCGACAACGGTGACGAGACCTTCACGTTCGTCGGTCGAAAGAAGGAGGTCATCCGGCGCCGCGGCGAGAACCTGTCGCCGGCCGAGGTCGAGGCCGCGCTCGAGCGCCATCCGGATGTGGCCGAAGCCGCCGTCATCGGTGTCCCGTCCGAGCTGTCCGAACAGGACGTCAAGGCGTTCGTTACGGCCGCGCCCGGGCGGACGGTCGACGTGGCCGACGTGCACGCGTTCGCCGGCCGGCATCTGGCCCGGTTCAAAGTCCCGCGGTACTTCGAGATCGTGGACGAGTTGCCGCACACGCCGACCGGCCGGCTCGCGAAGCACCGGCTGAATGTCGAGCGGACGCCCGAGGAGGTCGACCTTGGCTGACGCCGACCCGCCCCAGTCCGGCGACTCCGAGTGGTTGCGCACGTGGATCGGCTCGGCGACGCCCGATCGGATCACGGTCGGCGGCCGCGACCTTCCGAGCGAGGTCATGGGTCGCCTCACCTTGACCGAGCTCGCATACCTCCTCGTCACCCGGCGGGAGCCGACCCCCGGCGAGCGCCGGATCGTCGACGCGGTTCTCGTGTCCCTGGCCGACCACGGCCTGACACCCAGCGCGCTGGCCGCACGGCTCACGTATACGGGCGCGCCCGAAGCCATCCAGGGCGCGGTCGCCGCCGGGCTGCTCGGTGCGGGCAGCGTGTTTCTCGGTCCGGCCGGCGACACGGCGTTCTTCCTCGCCGACGCGCTGGCGGCCCAGGCGGACGAAGGGACCGACGACGCGTCGCTGCGCCGTGTTGCCGAGACGGCGGTTGAAGACCGCCGGCGGGCCGGGCTGCGCGTGCCCGGGCTGGGTCACCCCGTGCACCGCGCCGAGGATCCGCGTGTGCCCCGCCTGTATGAACTCGCGGCCGAGGAGGGTCTGCTCGGCTCGCACCTCCGGTTGCTCGAGCACATCGCCGCGGCACATGAGCAGGTGACCGGGCGTCACCTGCCGATCAACGGCGCCGGCGCCGGCGGGGCCGCCCTCGTCGACGTCGGCATACCACCGGGGAGCGTGCGCGGCTTCGCTCTCATCGCCCGGACGGCCGGGCTCGTCGCCCACCTCGCGGAGGAGGCCGAGCATCCCATCGGGCGTCCCCTCGCCGACGACGTCGAGCGCCGCGCACACCACGATCCCGACTAGCCGCTACGTTCGTCGACGTGGCGATGCGCGAGTACCTCGCCGAGGAGATCGCTCTCGACTACTCCGATGCGATCCTCACCCGACGGGAGGCGCTCCGCCGCCTCGGCCTCCTCGGGTTGACCGCTTCGGGTGCCGCGGCGCTCCTCGCCGCGTGCGGCGGAGACGGAGGGAGCAGCAAGCAGTCGCGGAAGGGGGCAGCATCGACCACGAGCGGCGCGCCTGCCACCGCCGAGGCGGTGACGTTCCGCGGGCCGCAGGGTGAGTTGCAGGGCGCATGGGCGAAGGTGTCTGATCCGAAGGGCGCCGTGCTGGTCATCCACGAGAACCGGGGACTCACCGAACACATCCGCTCGATCCCGCCCCGGTTCGCGCGCGACGGGTATTCGGCGCTCGCGATCGACCTCCTGTCAGAGGAGGGCGGGACCGCGGCCGTCGGCGGCGAAGCGGAGGCGACCGCCGCGCTCGGCCAGGCCGCGCCCGAGCGCCTGATCGCCGACCTGCGCGCCGGTATCGACGAGCTCCAACGCCGCGATCGGAACGCCAAGCTCGCCGTCATCGGATTCTGCTTCGGGGGTGGCCTGACGTGGCAGCTGCTGGCGGCAGGTGAGCCGCGCTTGGCAGCCGCTGCGCCGTTCTACGGACCGGCGCCGGCAAGCCCCGACTTCTCGGGGTCGAAGGCGGCGGTGCTCGCCGTCTATGCCGAGCTCGACAGCCGCGTGAACGCGACGCGCGACGGCGCGGTCGCCGCACTCGAAGCCGCCGGGCTCACGCACGAGGTGCGGACGTTCCCAGGTGTCGACCACGCGTTCTTCAACGACACGGGCCCGCGCTACAACGCCGCCGCCGCATCCGAGGCGTACCAGGCGGTCCTGAGCTGGTTCGCGACGCACCTGGCATGACGACGCGTGCCCTGGGCGTCGCCGCGGTCGCTCTCGGGCTGGCAGTGGCCTGCTCGTCCGGCGACGCTGACGGAAAGTCCGCGAAGCGGGACACGGCCACGACGAGCACGCCGGCGAGGTCGGCGCCCGCCGCGGTGCAGGAGTACGACGTGCCCTCCGGGTCGCACCCGCACGATGTCGCTGTCGCGTCCGACGGCACGATCTGGTACACCGCGCAGAACGCGGGCAAGCTCGGCCACCTCGATCCCGAGAACCGCCGGGTCGACGAGGTGGATCTCGGCGACGGCTCAGCGCCCCATGGCGTGATCGTCGGTCCGGACGGCGCGCCGTGGATCACCGACGGCGGCTTGAACGCGATCGTCCGCGTGGACCCGTCGACGCGGCAGGTGCGCCGGTTCCCGCTTCCCGTCGACCACCCGTCCACGAACCTGAACACGGCGGTGTTCGACCCGCGCGGCACGTTGTGGTTCACCGGCCAATCCGGCATCTATGGACGCGTCACGCCCGACACCGGAAGTGTCGACGTGTTCGATGCACCCAACGGTCGAGGTCCGTACGGCATCGCCGTCACGCCGGACGGGCACGTGTATTACGCGTCGCTGGCCGGAAGCTACATGGGCAACATCAATACCGACAGCGGCGAGGCCACCGTCGTCCGACCGCCCACCGCCGATCAAGGAACGCGACGGGTGTGGTCGGACTCGCGCGGCCGCGTCTGGTCGAGCCAGTACAACGCGGGTCAGGTCGCGGTCTACGACCCGGCGACCGAGCAGTGGCGTGAGTGGCGGTTGCCGGGGGAGAGTCCGCAGGCATACGCGGTGTACGTCGACGACAAGGACAAGGTATGGCTCAGCGACTTCGGAGCGAACTCGCTCGTGCGGTTCGATCCCGAGACGGAGCAATTCACCTCGTACCCGCTCCCGAGCGATCCGGGTGAAGTGCGCCAGATCCTCGGGCGCCCGGGCGAGGTGTGGGGCGCGGAGTCGGCCGCCGACAAACTGGTGGTGATCAGGACGTGAACAGGGTTCGACGCCGCTTGCGGGCACGGCACATGGTCGTTACTCTGCGAACATACGTTCCCCCGAGTGAACCGAGTGAAGGAGAGCCGACATGAGCCCTTCCGTGAAGCCGATCCCCGACGGCTACCCCCAGGTGAGCCCGTCCCTCGTCGTCGACGGCGCCGCGCAGGCCATCGACTTCTACACGCAGGTGCTCGGCGCCACCGAGCGGATGCGTATGGGCGGCCCCGACGGCAAGGTCGGTCACGCCGAGCTCCAGTTCGGCGATTCCGTGGTGATGCTCGCAGACGAGTATCCCGACATGGGCTACGTCGGGCCGAAGGCGATCGGTGGCTCACCCGTGACGATCGCGGTCTACGTCGAGGACGTCGACAAGATCTTCGATGCCGCGCTCAAGGCGGGTGCCACGCAGATCAGGCCACTCGAGAACCAGTTCTACGGCGACCGATCCGCTCAGTTCGAGGACCCGTGGGGTCACCGGTGGAGCGTCGCGACCCACGTCGAGGACGTTCCGCCCGACGAGATCACGAAGCGAGCGGCGGCCATGGCCGAGGGCGGGTAGCCCTTGATGCGGGAGCTGCTCATCGATCTCCCGAAGGCCGAGCTGCACCTGCACATCGAGGGGACGCTCGAACCCGAATTGGCGTTCTCGATGGCGAGGCGAAACCAGGTCGACCTGCCCCACGAGGACGAAGACGCCCTGCGGCGGGCGTACGTGTTCGAGGATCTCCAGTCGTTCCTGGATATCTACTACGCCGCGTGCAGCGTGCTCGTGACCGAGCGCGACTTCTACGACCTCACATGGGCGTACCTGCTGCGCGCCGCGGGGCAGGGAGTGAAGCACGCCGAGATCTTCTTCGATCCGCAGACGCACACCGATCGCGGTGTCGAGCTCGGCACGGTTGTCAACGGGATCACCCGTGCGCTCGAGGACGGCGAACGAAACCTGCGGTTGACATCTCGGCTGATCATGTGCTTCCTGCGCCACCTCAGTGCCGAGTCGGCCATGGCGACGCTGGAGGCCGCACTGCCGTACCGCGACGCGATCGTCGCCGTCGGGCTCGACTCCGGGGAAGCCGGCAACCCGCCCGAGAAGTTCCGCGCCGTCTTCGACCGCGCCCGGTCGGAGGGCTTCCTCGCCGTCGCGCACGCGGGCGAGGAGGGGCCGCCCGAGTACATCTGGCAGGCGCTCGACCTGCTCGGCGTATGCCGCGTCGATCACGGCGTGCGGTGCACCGAAGACGACGGTCTCGTCGAGCGGCTCGTCGCGGAGCAGGTGCCGCTGACCGTCTGCCCGTTCTCCAATGTGAAGTTGCGCGTCTTCCCCGAGCTCCGGCAACACAACTTCCGCGAGCTGCTCGAGCGCGGCGTGCTGGTGACGATCAACTCCGACGATCCCGCCTACTTCGGCGGGTACGTCGCCGACAACTACATCGGGACCGCGGCGGCGCTGGGCTTGACGGCGGACCAGATGATCCAGGTGGCGCGCAACTCGTTCGTCGCGTCGTTCCTCCCCGAAGCAGAGCAGCAGCAGCACCTCGACGCGATCGACGTGTTCGTGGGCTAGCGAGCTGCGACGCCCGGGCTCGCCGAGAGCCTGAGAGGTCTACGAGACGGCTCAGGCATCTCTCAGCGCTGTCTCAGCCGCGGTCTTCACACTGCGCGACAGTCAGGAGGCCACAGCCATGAACGACCGCGAGTTGCTCCCAACCGTCACAGAGATCATCGACGGACCCGTTGCGTCGATCGACCGCGCGTACGCGTTCGATCGGATCCGCGACCTGTGCCGAACAACACCGCGTGCGGTGCGCCGAGCCCGCACCCGGCTCACCTCGCCGCCGGAACCCACCCCGGACTGGCGGGCGGCCGCCGAAGGAACGCTGCTCCTCGAGGGCGACCTGATCGTCTGCGCCGGGGTGACGGCGGCGACGATGCGTGAAGCGATCGACCTCCTCATGGTCCGGCTCCGCCATCGGCTGTGTCCGTTGGGTGCGCCCGAGCGCGATCAGCCGATCGGTAGCTTCCCTGTCAGCGCGGCTTGATCGGTCTCGCTGAAGAGGATCCTGATGGTCAGGTTCCAGTCGCCGCGGATGGGGAGGTTGACGCCCGAGGAGATGTAGTGCCCGGGCCCCAAACGGCGAACCGGGATCGCGATCGGCGCGATGTCGCGGCTGGGCAAGCTGGCCGACACCTGAAACTCACCGACCTCGTTCAGCCCGCCCGACGGCGGGATCGCGAGCGGAGCCCCC
>DASYQJ010000096.1:0-3466 GCA_036005605.1 Acidimicrobiia bacterium | reverse complement strand
GTACCGGCGGCGCGTGACTACCAGACGCCGCTCGGCACGATCACCGCCGGCACGACCGCCGGCATGCGCTTCGAAGTGCAAGGCATTGTCGGCGACGAGCCCCGCGTGGTGCTCGAGCACGTGACGCGCATCAACGAGGAGGTCGCACCCGAGTGGCCGCAGCTCCCGGGTCAAGGCGGCTACCGCGTCGACATCGAAGGCGATCCTTCCCTCCACTGTCAGTTCCACTTCGAAGGCGAGGACGGCGACCACAACACCGGTGGTCTCATGGCCACGGCGATGCGGTGCCTGAACGCGATCCCGGCCGTGTGCGAGGCGGATACGGGATTGCTGTCGGTTCTCGACCTGCCGCTGGTGACCGGCCGGGGGCTGCTGCGCTAGGTGCCCTTCGTGGCGATCATGCGGTTGTAGATGCCGATGACCTTCGAGGAGTAGTTCGGGTCCGTCGCCCAGTTGCCACGCCCCATCATCTGCCACGTGGGTGCCCAGCCCTTGGCGAAGAAGGTGTCGAAGTTTCTCGCCGCGACACCCGGATCCGACCCGTACCAGTACGGCGACGGCGGGTGGTTCAGGTCGGACGTCGTGGAGCGACGGTCGGCGTAGTTGCGGAGATGCTGGATCTGGGCCCGGATCCCGTCGCGAGCGGTCGGAAACCGCTTCTCGCCCGAACAGCCGTCGCACGCGCCGAGACCCGAGAAGTTGTTGTCGCTCCCGCCGGCCCGGAAGCCGCCGGTCTCGATGTAGGACTGCGCGAACGCGAAGTCGGCGCGCACGTTCTCGCTCGTTCCCTCCTCGACGAAGATCTGCACCAGCTCATCGATGGACATGCCTCCCGACAAGCGCGGTGACGCTCCGCTCGACCGGTACCACGCCACGATCTCCTGGGGCGACAGCACGGTCGGCCCCATGACCGGCTCGCCCATCGCCCGCAGAGCGCCGATCTCCTCCGCCACCTCGAGGGCACGGTTCGCTTCGGCGACCTTCTGTTCGAAGACCGCCTTCTCCCGATCGAGCCGCTCGATAAGCCCGTCCAGCTCGGCCCGCTTCGCCTCCAGCTCGATCTGTCGCCCCTCGAGCTCGACCTGCACCTGCTGGAGGCGGTCGGCGGTCTCGCGCAGATTCCGCGACCTCTCGTCGTCGAACTCGTCCGCGGCCTCGGTGAGCTTCGTCTTGCGCCCGGCCTGCATGTGATCCTTCGCCGTGAGCAGCTCGAGGCCCGAGGCCGGGTCCGTGTTCTTGTACAGGGCGGCGGCGCGGGTGGCGAGCTGGGCGCGCAGCTCGGCCTCTCGGGCGCGCAGCACGTCTTGCTGGGCACGAAGCGCGGGGATCGCCTGCTCGAGTTCGGCGATCTCGGATTGCGCCTGGTCGCGTTCGTCGACCGCCTTCTGGTAACGCTCATGGGCGGCGTTGGCTTCAGTTTGGGCCTGTTGCACGCGCTCACGTGCTCGCACGATTGCGGGGTCCTCTTGGGCGGACGCCGCCGGCGCCAGCGTCACGAACACCGTCGAGACGGCTGCGACCGCCGCCGCCAGCGCCAGGAGCGCCAGGGCCGGTCGACGGTGGGAATGCGAGTTCGTGCGTATGAACTGCGCGTCAGAACGGGCCATCCGCTGCCCCTGGCAGGCCACGGCGAGAAAAGCACACTAACACCAGGGGCATCATTAGCACCACGAGCCCCTCCGAGCGTGGACCAACGGCCCGCCGTAGGCTCACCGGACAGTGTTCGACGAGCTGCTCCGGCATCCGGGCGTGGTCGAGGAGTGCGAGCTGCGTTCGCCGTTCGGGTTTCTCGC
This sequence comes from Acidimicrobiia bacterium, assembly GCA_036005605.1. Lineage (GTDB taxonomy): Bacteria > Actinomycetota > Acidimicrobiia > IMCC26256 > JACDBD01 > JALZAA01. Next base: position 1,673 of record DASYQJ010000096.1, on the reverse strand, counting down.
CATTCACGGCGGCAGCCTCGAGCGGGGGACGGCCGAGGTGGCGGCCGAAGCCGCCGAACGCGCCGGCGCGTCGCTCTACGCCGTGCGCCAACCCGAGGATCTGCACTGGCACATCCCGTCGGCGCTCGTCGACCCGAGCCGGGCGCCGGCGCTGCACGCGTTCCTCGAGCACGTCGAGCTCGTCGTCTCCGTGCATGGATACGGGCGCAAGGGCCACTCGAACGTCGTCCTCATCGGAGGCCGGAACCGGCAGCTCGCGGGGCGGGCCGCGGATGTGTTGCGCGTCGCGGTGCCGTCGCATCGGTTCATTGACGATCTGCACGCGATCCCGCCCACACTGCGGGGCGTCCATCACGACAACCCGGTGAATCGGACGCGTGGTGGTGGCATCCAGCTCGAGCTGCCGCCGACCCTGCGCGACGGCGAAGGCGCCCCTGCCGACCGCGATGCGCTCATCTCGGCGCTTGCGTCGCTCGCGACCGCGGTCTGAGGTCCGGCATGGGGCGCCTCGCCGTGACCGGTGGACACGGCATCTTGGGGACCGAGTTCGCGGCGGACGCGTCGCGCCTCGACATCGACACCATCTACGGTCCCGCGGCCCTGCTCGACGCCGGTAGTCATGTCGTGATCCAGCGCCACGGGCTCGACGAGTTCGTCTCGGCGCCGTTCATCAACCACCGCGCGCACGTGCGCGCCCTCGCCGACGCCGGGTGTGACCGCATCCTCGGCGTGGCATCCGTCGGCAGCCTGCGACGCGACCTCCCCGTCGGCACGTTCGTCGCGCCCGACGACTTCATCGCGCTGCACCTCGGCATCTCGTTCTCCGACGGCGACGACGGGCACCAGGCGCCCGGCTTCGACCCCGCGTGGCGACGTACCGTCGCCGACCGGTGGGCCGACCACACGGACGTCCCGCTGCACGACGGCGGCGTCTACTGGCAGGCGATCGGGCCGCGGTTCGAGACCCAGGCGGAGATCCGGCTGATCGCCGGCCACGCCGATCTTGTCGGGATGACCATCGCCAGCGAGTGCGTCCTCGCCGGTGAGATCGGCCTCGCCTACGCGAGCATCTGCGTCGTCGACAACCTCGCCAACGGCATCGGCGAAGTGCCCCTCGCCATGGAGGAGTTCCGGGCCGGCGCGGCGGCGAACCGGACCCGGCTGGTTGGAGCGCTCGACGCGGTGCTCCCGGCGTTGAGCAACGAGGCAGGGAAGCCGTGAGCCTGACCGTGCGCGATGCCCGGCTCGACGACGCCGTCGTCGCCGTGCGTGTCGAGGAGGATCGCATCGTGGCCGTCGGCGCAGACGTCGAACCCGCAGACGGCGACGAGGTGCTGGACGCCGCGGGCATGGCCCTCGTCCCGGGGCTGGTCAACGGCCATACCCACGCCGCCATGACGCTCATGCGCGTCTACGGCGGCGATCTGCCGCTCATGCAGTGGCTGCAGGACCGGATCTTTCCGATTGAAGCCAAGCTCACCGCCGACGACGTGTACTGGGGCACGCGCCTCGCCTGTGTCGAGATGATCCGATCGGGAACCGTGCGGTTCTGGGACATGTACTGGCAACCCGAAGCCGTCGCCCGTGCCGTCCAGGATGCGGGCATCCGCGCGTCGGTCGCGCTCCCGCTCGTCGACGGCCTCGACGCCGGTAAGTCGGACGCTTTGCGAGCC
>DASYQJ010000095.1:0-17034 GCA_036005605.1 Acidimicrobiia bacterium | reverse complement strand
CACGGGGAGAAGGCCGCGCTCGCCCAACAGCGGCCGGAACTGGTTCACGGCGACGACGAACGCGACGAGGTAGATGACGCCGAGGGCGCGCTCGAACACGAAGCGGCTCAGCCAGTACTCGGGCGCCTCGAACCAGTCCATGGCGGGGATCCGGCGTGGTGCTGCCCTCGTGCCCTTCGGGCCGCAGCGTAGGTCTTGGGCGAACTCATAGCTCGCGTTCAGCTGCCATTCAGGCCCGTCCCCGACACTGCGCCCCGGTAACCAACCCCCCGACAGAAGGGAATTCTCATGCGCTCCAAGCTCAGGGCCTCTCGGGTCCTCGCCGCGGCCGCGCTGACGGCGGGGCTCGCCGGCGGCGGGGTCCTCGGTGTCACGGCGGTCGCCGGTGCCCAGACCGGCGGGGACCGGCCTCCGGCCGACGCCGACCGGCCGCCCGACGGGCACGGCCCCGGGCTCGACGCCGCCGCCAAGGCGCTGAACCTGAGCGTCGACGACCTGCGATCGAAGCTCGAGGGCGACAAGACGATCGCCCAGGTGGCCCAGGAACAGGGCGTCGACGTGCAGACGGTGATCGACGCGATGGTCGCCGACGCCACCGCCCACATCGATCAGGCGGTCCAGGACGGGAAGCTCACCGCCGACCAGGCCAACGAGCGGAAGTCGAACCTCCAGGACCGCATCACCAAGCTCGTCAACGAGGGCAAGCCCAAGGGCGGAGAGCCACGCGGGCACGGTCCCGGGCTCGACGCCGCCGCCAAGGCTTTGGGCGTCAGTACCGACGACCTGCGCGGACAGCTGCGGGATGGCAAGACGATCGCCCAGGTGGCCGACGACAGGAACGTCGACAAGCAGACGGTGATCGACGCCATGGTCGCCGACGCGACCGACCACATCGATCAGGCGGTCAAGGACGGCAAGCTCACGGCCGACCAGGCGAACGAGCGCAAGTCGGGCTTGAAGGACCGCATCACCACGCTCGTCAACGAGGGCAAGCCCAAGGACCGCGACGGCGGCCCGGGTGGTCCGCCCCCGAGCGGCGCGCAAGGTCAGTCCCAGAACCAGAGCTCGTAACAACCGTGACCAAGTCGGCCCGGGCCCTGGGGCTTCACAAGCCCTTCAGGTTCCCGGGCCAGACTTGGCCAATGAGAGTGCTCGTCGTCGACGACGATCCGGCGGTGCTCGACTCGCTCGAGCGGGCGTTGCGCATCGAGGGGTACACGGTCGACGCGGTCGGCGCCGGGTTCCCGGCGCTCGAGCGTCAACACGACGATCCCGCCGACGCCGTCGTCCTCGACCTTCGGCTGCCCGACCTCGACGGCCTCGAGGTGTGCCGGCGGATGCGGGCAGCCGGTGACGGTACCGCCGTCCTCATGCTCACGGCACGCGACGCCGTCGGCGAGCGCGTCGCCGGCCTCGACGCCGGCGCCGATGACTACCTGGTCAAGCCGTTCGCGCTCGACGAGCTGCTCGCTCGCCTGCGCGCGTTGCTGCGACGAACCGAAGCCGACGCGAGCGGAGTGCTCGAGTACGCGCACGTCCGTCTCGACCCGACCACGCGTGAGGTCACGTGCGGCGACCGCGCTCTCGACCTCACCCGCACCGAGTTCGCCCTGCTCGAGCTGCTCATGCGCAATCCGCGCGTCGTCCTCCCGCGAAGCGTGATCTTCGAGCGGGTCTGGGGTTACGACTTCGGTCCCGACTCGAACTCTCTGGAGGTCTTCGTCGGCTATCTCCGCCGGAAGACCGAGGCGGACGGGGAGCCTCGCGTGATCCAGACCGTGCGCGGCATCGGGTACGTCCTGCGCGAGCAATGAGCCTGCGCACCCGGCTGGTCCTAGCGGCGGCGCTCGCCGTCGCGGTCGCGGTCACGGCGGCCGCGTTCTTCGTGTACGCGCGCACGAGGGGCGAGTTGCACGGCGAGGTCGATGCGACGCTGCGCGAGCGCGCGAACGCGGTCGTGCGGGAGCGGAATCGGCCCGGAGGGGTTGCCGCCCCGAACCAAGCCGGCCCCAACGGCAACAACCTCTTCGTTCGTCCTCCGCCGCTCGGAGGTGCGGGCGGTCTCGTGCAGACGGTGGACGACCGGGGGCAGATCAGGACCGGTCCCGATACGACGGAGATCCCGTTGATCGACGGGACGACCGAGGTGGCGGCGGGGACGAAGGAGCCGTTCTTCGCCGACGTCGACGTGGAGGGGACGCCGCTGCGCGTCTACACGACGCGGTTCAACCGGAACATGGCGCTCCAGGTCGCGCGGCCGCTCACCGAGACCAACGCCGTCATCAGCGACATGGGTCTGGCCTTGCTCGTGACGGCATTGGTGGGCGTGCTCGTGGCTGCCGTCCTCGGCTTCATCGTGGCCCGCGCCGCGCTCCGCCCCGTCCGCCGCCTGACCGCAGCGGTGGAGGACGTCACGGAGACCCGTGACCTGTCCCGCCGGATCGAGACGACCGGGAACGACGAGGTGGGCCGGCTGGCGGGGAGCTTCAACGAGATGCTCGAAGCGCTCGACGAGTCGCAACGCGCGCAACGGCGTCTCGCCGCGGACGCCGGGCACGAGCTGCGGACCCCGCTCACGAGCTTGCGCACGAACATCGAGGTGCTCGTGCGCAACGAGAGCCTCGACCCCGCCGACCGGGAGCGGCTCGTGCGGGACGTGAACGCGCAGATCGTGGAGGTGTCGGCGATGATCGGCGGGATGATGGAGATCGCCCGTGGCGACGAGCCGATCGACGACGAGATCGGCGACGTGCAGCTCGACCGCATTGTGGCCGGCGCGGTCGAGGAAGCGTCGTTCCATTGGCCCGAGGTGCGCTTCGTGACCGATCTCACGCCGAGCGTCGTCCGGGGCGCCGGCAACCGGATCGAACGCGCCGTCAGCAACCTGCTCGACAACGCCGGCAAATGGAGCCCGCCCGCCGGTCACGTCGAGGTCGCCGTGCGGGACGGTGAGGTCGCCGTGCGCGATCACGGACCGGGCATAGCCCCCGAGGACGTCCCGTTCGTGTTCGACCGCTTCTGGCGGGCCGAGCGCGCCCGGGGTACCCCCGGGTCGGGCCTCGGGCTCGCGATCGTCCGCCAGGTCGCCGACCAGCACGACGCCACCATCGCCGTCGAGACCCCTTTCGACGGCGGCACCCGCGTGCGCCTGCGCTTCCCTACCTGATGCGTGCGTACACCATGACAGTTCTGGTCGATGCACGCATCGACGCGGGCTACTGCGCGCGCAGGGCGAGGTCGGCTTCGGCTTCGGCGTCGACGAAGGGCTCGCCGTCGACGTCGACGATCACGCGGTCGAGGCGACCGGTGAAGCGGAATGGAGCCCGGTAGTCGTCGACGACGGGCATCGCCCAGTCGTAGCCGCAGGACAAGCCGGCGTCGGTGATCGAGAAGCGCGTCGGCGTGAAGCGGGGGATGTCGCCGGCGCCCACCTCGTCCCCGTCGACGAACAGGGCGCCGCGACCCTGGTGCTCGCCGGTCTTGTCGAACCGGAACGTCACGGTGTGCCGTCCCGGCGTGAGCTCGGTCGACGACACGATCCGGTGCTCCTCGAGGCCGACGTAGTTGTGCACGTACACCAGCCGGCCATCCAGCACGAAGAGGACGTACCCGCCGAGCCTCGACCCCTGCGCGAGCAGGATCCCCTCTGCGCCGCCGTCGGGCACGTCGATCTCGGCGGTGATGCGGTGCGATCGGTTCCGCACGTTGACCGCCGCCTCCTCAGTGACCGGACCCCCGAACGGGTAGTACACGTACCTGCGCCGGCCGTCGATGCCGGGGCGCTCGTCGCCGAAGATGCGGTCGAACGGCGCGTTGTCGAGCGGGAGCACGTGGTTCCTCTCCGCTTCGCTCCACCAGCGCGTCACGAGCTCGCGCAGCTTGTCGGGATGCTCGGCGGCGACGTCGTGGCACTCCGACGCGTCCTCGGCCACGTGGTACAGCTCCCACGCGTCGTCGTCGGCGTACGGCACTGATTGGTCGAACATCGGGTGGTAGACGACCGCCTTCCAGCCGTCGTGGTACAGGGCACGGCAGCCGAACATCTCGAAGTACTGCGTGTCGCGGATGCTCGGCGCCGCGGCATCGTCGAACGTGCTCGTGAACGGCACGCCGTCGATCGGCGTCTGCGCGACCCCGTCGATCTCGTCGGGCGCGTCGACGCCGAGCACGTCGAGGACGGTCGGCGCCAGGTCGACCGCGTGCACGTACTGGCGGCGCATCTCGCCCCGGGCGTCGATGCGAGCCGGCCACGAGACGATGAGCGGATCAGCCACGCCGCCTTCGTGGACCTCGCGCTTCCAGCGCCGGAACGGCGTGTTCCCGGCCACCGTCCAACCCCACGGGTAGTTGTTGTGTGCCGTCGGTCCGCCGATCTCGTCGATGCGGGCGACGGCCTCCTCGACGGGACGGCCGGCGAGGTTCCACGGGCGGGAATCGTTGATCGACCCGTGTTTCCCACCCTCCGACGACGCCCCGTTGTCCGACAGCGCGAATACGAGCGTGTCGTCGAGCCGTCCGATCTCGTCGAGGAAGTCGAGCACCCGCCCGATGTGATGGTCGGCGTGGCTCAAGAAGGCCGCGAAGCACTCCATGAAGCGCGCCGCCACCCGCTGCTCGTCGCGCGGGAGCGAGTCCCACGCCGGCACCCAGTCGGGGCGCGGCGAGAGCTCGGTCCCTTCGGGCAGCAGGTCGAGCTCTCGCTGACGGGCGAAGGTCGCCTCCCGCCACACGTCCCACCCGGCGTCGAAGTGGCCGCGGTACCGCTCGATCCAGTCCGGCGGCGCGTGATGGGGGGAGTGGCAGGCGCCCGTGCAGAGATAGAGGAAGAACGGCTTGTCGGGATCGGCGGACTCGAGATCGGCGACGAACTCGATCGCCCGGTCGGCGATGTCCTCGCTGAGGTGATAGCCGTCCTCCCACGACCGGGGCGGCGCCACCCGGTGGTTGTCGTGGACCAGCGACGGCGCGAACTGGTGCGTCTCGCCGCCGAAGAAGCCGTAGAAGCGGTCGAAGCCGCGCCGCAACGGCCACCGGGCCCGCGACGCGGCGAGATGGCGCTCGTCGTCCGGCGTGAGATGCCACTTGCCGACCGCGTACGCGCCGTAGCCGAGCGGTCCGAGCACCTCCGAGAGGAAGCCGTGCTCCTTCCCGATGCGGGCGTGGTACCCGGGGAAGCCGGTGGCGAGATCGGTGATGCGGCCCATGCCGACGCGGTGGTGGTTGCGCCCGGTGAGCACACAAGCGCGCGTCGGGGAGCACAGCGCGGTGGTGTGGAAGTTCGTGTAGCGCAGGCCGTTCGCCGCCAACCGGTCGAAGGTGGGGGTGGCGATGTCGGACCCGAAGCAGCCGAGCTGTGCGAAGCCCACGTCGTCGAGCAGGACGACCAGCACGTTCGGCGCCCCCGCGGGCGGGCGCACCGGGTCCGGCCACCACGGCGTCGACTCGTTGCGGTACCGGCCGATCACTCCGCCGAACTCCGCCCATTCGCTCATCGGCTCACCCCCTGTGATCCAGGGGCAGGCTAGGTCGGCTGCGATCGTTCCTCCCGAGATCCGGCATACGGTGGGGGTGTGGAGGACATCCATCGCGACGAGCCCGAAGGCGAGGACGTCGACGCCGAAATCGAACGCGAAGTCGAAGGCACCGACGCGGGTGACCGACCCGTCGACCGCTTTCGCCGCTCGGCAACCGGAGCAGTCGTGGCCGCCGGGCTCTTCGGGCTGCGCGACGCGCTCGAAGGCCGCCCCGAGAAGGAAGAGGTCACGATCGTGAACGAGGCGCCGGACGCGCCGCCGCGTGACCTGGAGGTCGTGATCGATTTCGACCATCCGGAGCGCTCGGTCGCGGTCGTCCACCGCCCCGAAGACGACGCCGGCGCGAGCGAGAGCTAGAGCTACACCTACGCGTCGAGGCGGGCGGTGAGCCGCTCCAGGAACGCGCGCCGCTCCGCCTTGAACCCGGGGTCGGTGGGAAGCTTTCCGGTCACCATCCGCGTGAGCTGAGGGAACGCGACCGGGAACATCGCCAGCGCGAGCTCCGAGAGGACGAGCTGCTCGGCGTCGAGCTCACGGGGAAGGTCCCCGCGCCGTTGCGCATCGCGCACGTCGTCGCACCACTCGGCGAGCGACTCCCGGCGGAGGAGCTCCTGTTCGACCTCCCCGCGGCGACCGCGCTCGAGCCCTTCCCACATCAGGAGACGCACGTAGTCGGCCGAGTCGTCGAGGCGGTCCTGGAGCTCGGCGATACGGCCGGGGCCGGTGCGGTCACGCTCGCGTGCCGTCGGCGCCCGGTCGGCGAGCCGCTGGCGCAGCACCGCCCGGAACAGATCGTCCTTCGACCCGAAGTAGTAGTAGAGCATCCGCTTGTTCGTGCCCGCCCGGGCCGCGATGGCGTCGACGCGGGCGCCGTCGATGCCCTTGGCGGAGAACTCCCGCAGCGCCGCCGCCAGGATCCGCCGGCGTGTGCCTTCCGGGTCGCGCGGCTTGGGGCGTTCGGGCCCTTCGGCATCCGTGGCTGCGCCGCCGGGAGCGGCTGTCTTGGGCATCGCTCCGCCTTTGCACCGGCCCCGTCGGACCGGTAACGTGTACTAACTAGATAGTTAACAGTACCACCTTCCTCCCGGGAACGCACCTGACCACCACAGCCGTTCGGCCTCCCCAAACCCCCGAGCCCGGGCGCCCGGACGCGCCCGACGTCGTGCACGCCCGGCGATGGTTGATCCTCGGCGTGCTGTCGTTGTGCGTCGTCGTGATCGGGGTCGACAACACGATCCTCAACGTCGCGCTCCCGTCGATCGTGCGCTCGCTCGACGCCTCGGGATCGCAGCTGCAGTGGATGGTCGACGCCTACACGATCGTCTTCGCCTGCCTGCTGCTCACGGCCGGCTCGCTGGGCGACCGCTACGGGCGGCGCCGCATGCTGATGTTCGGGCTGGCGTGGTTCGGCGTCGTCTCGGCGCTGGCGTCGATGGCGGGCTCGCCCGGCATGCTCATCGCCGCCCGCGCGCTCATGGGCGTCGGCGGCGCGTTCATCTTCCCGACGACGCTGTCAATTCTCACCAACACGTTCCGCGATCCCGCCGAGCGCGCCCGCGCTATCGGCGTATGGGCAGGAGTGGCCGGCATCGGCATCGCGATCGGCCCGGTCATCGGGGGTCTGCTCGTCGAGCACTTGGGCTGGGGATCCGTGTTCTTCATCAACGTCCCGGTGTGCGCGCTCACCTTCGCACTGGCGTGGCGGTTCATCCCGAACACGAGCGCGCCCGAGGAGAGCCCGCTCGATCCCATCGGCGCCGTCTTGTCGATCGCCGGGCTTGTCGCACTCCTCTTCGCGATCATCGAGGTGCCGAACCACGGCTGGGTCGCGCCCGACGTGCTCGCCGGCTTCGTGATCGGTCTCGTGTTCCTCGGATTGTTCGCGGCGTGGGAAGCGCACACCCCGAGGCCGATGCTCGACGTGCGGTTCTTCCGCAATGCTCGTTTCTCGGCCGCTTCGGCGACGATCACGCTCGCATACTTCGCGCTGTTCGCTTCGACCTTCCTGCTCACGCAGTACTTCCAGTTCGTTCTCGGCTACAGCCCGCTCGAGTCGGGTCTCATGCTCACGCCTGTCGCACTGGGTCTCATGATCGGCTCGCCGATCGCGCCCCGCTTCGTCCAGCGCCTCGGCACGAAGCGAGTTGTCGTCTTCGGGCTCATGGTCGTGGCCACCGCGATGGCCTGCTACGCCTCCGACACGATCATGTCGTCGTTCGCGCTCGGGTTCGGCGTCCGGCTCGTGTATGGCATCGGCATGGGGGTCACTGTCGCGCCCGTCACCGAGTCCATCATGGGGTCGCTTCCGCCTGGTCGTGCCGGCGTAGGTTCCGCGGTGAACGACACCACCCGCCAGACCGGTGGCGCGCTGGGCGTGGCCGTACTCGGCAGCATCTTCGCCTCGCAGTACCACGCGACCTTCGACGCCGCGAGCAATCTCCCGCCCGGGGTGGCCCACTCGGCGCGTGACTCGATCGGCACGTCGCTCCAGGTGGCCAAGCACCTCCCCGAGGGTGTCGCGACGCAGGTCCGGGGCGTGGCGACCGACGCGTTCCTTTCTTCGATGCGCATCACGTACGCATGTGCGGTCGCCGTCGTCCTCGTCGCCGTTTTCGTTGCCGCCCGCTTCCTGCCCGCCCGCGCGAAGGAACCCGAGGAGCACGAGGTCGCCGAGGCCTTCGCGCTCGGCGCCGAGAACGCCGCCAACTGAGCCGGCCGGCTACATCGCGGGCAGTGCGCGCAGGCCGAGCTCGTTCAGGTGCTGCACGAACAGCTCGGGGTCGTCGAACATCCAGTCGTGATCGATTGGCCCGTACCCGGGCGGCTGTTTCGCCACGGTGAACGTCGCCCGCAGGCGCCGGGCGAACTCCCGGCCGTCCTTCCGGGACAGGATCGTGTCGCGCTCGGCCCAGAGCACGTGGCACGGCAGGCCCATGGCGGCGCACGTCTCGATCTCGGACTCCCGGTCGCTGCGGAACGCCCACAGCGCCGCTGACGCCAGCTGGATCGGGTGCCTCACCCAGGACTCCGAGAACGACTTCACCGCCGGGGCGGTCGCCATGCGGGCGATGCCGATCGGATGCACGGCCTCTCGTGCGAGCGAGAATTCGCTGTGCATGCCGAGCGTGTCGCTGAAGATGAGCTCCACGATCCGGGCCGGCGAGCGGCACGCCAGACCGAGCTCGAGGCCCCCGCCGAAGGAGTGCCCGAGCAGGCTCACCTGCTCGACGCCGATGTCGTCGAGTGTGAGCTCCAGGCAGTCGACCGCGTGCTCGAACGTCCACCGCTCCGGCAGCGCGAACACGTCGGGGATGACGATGCGCGCCCGGTCGGCGAGCAGGCGCGCCATGGGGAGGTACGTGGCCGGCTTCATGCCGTATCCGTGGAGCAGCACGATCGTCGGGCCGGCGCCGATGTCGAGGTATTTCAGCGGACGAGCCCGCTCGTCTTCCGTCATGCGACGCCGGTGTCGACCGGGAGTCGGCGGGGCCCGACCTCGAAGAACGTCGGGACATTCTCGAAATCGAAGTCGGCGGCGAGTCGCACCGAGCCGGGCGGGAACCGGTCCAGGAACGCGGCGATCCCGATGCGCGCGACGATCCGGGCCATTGCCGCGCCCGGGCACACGTGAGGTCCGTACCCGAACGTGAGGTGCTGGTCGGCGTTGGGGCGGTCGACGCGGAACTCGTCCCCGTCCTCGAAGAGGAGCTCGTCGCGGTTGGCGGACCCGGTCCCGACGATCACGCGCTCGCCGGCGGCGATCGGCGAGTCGCCGATCGACGTGTCATGCACGCAACCGCGGGCGAGGAAGAGGAGCGGGGGTGCGATCCGCAAGCTCTCCTCGACGGCGTTCGCGAGCGCGCCCTCGTCGGCACGCACGACTTGCTCGAGTCCGGGCACGGTCAGGAGCTCGTACAGCAGGTTGCCGAGCAGCTGGCTCGTAGTGGTGAGCCCGCCGGTGATGAGGTTGCGGGTCAGCGCGCGCAGCTGATTGCGGTTCAGTCGCTCGCCGTCGACCTCGAGCTGCACGAGCCGGGTGAGCACATCGTCGGGCACGGGCTTGCCCCGTTCCACCGCACGAATGCGCTGGTCGACCTTGTCGTCGATGTAGCCGGCGAACTCCGGGAACGCGCCGGCGAACCCTTCGCCGCGCTCGGTGCGGTTCGTGCGCGGGAACTCGCTCACCATGAGCTCCCCGGCCCAGGTTGCGATCGTGTCGGCGTCCGTGGCCGGGAATCCGAGGAGGTGGACGGTGACGCGATTGGGCAGCGGAACCGAGAACGCCGGGACGAGATCGGCCCGGCCTGGCACCGTCACCCCGTCGAGGAGCCCCTCGGCCGTGCCGCGGATGAACGGCTCGGCGGCGTGGACGACTTTGGGCGTGAGCGCGGTCACCATCACGCGCCGGACCGGCGTGTGGCGGGGCGGGTCGAGCTCTCCGAGGATCCGGTCCTCGAAGGGAACCTCGACGCCTTGCGCTTTCATCCCCGACGCGTTCGAGAACGCCTCGGTGTCGCGCAGCACCTCGCGGCACTCGGCGTGCCGGGTGACGTAGTGCATCCCGCCCGCGATCGGGGCCACCGGCCCCTCACGGCGCAGCTCCTTCAGGAGCGGCCAGGCGCGCTGCGCCTGCCCCGGATCGAATGGATCGAACCCCCCCGCCATCGGTTGGGAGCGTAGTGGTGACCCGGTCTACGCAGGCGGTCCCGACGCCAGGGTGACCTGGGTGGTGTGGCGGTCGCCGGAGTTGTCGGTCCAGCCCACGTCGACCTTGTCGCGCGGGTGGTGCGGCGCCAGCGCCGACGTGAGGTCGTCGATCGAGCTGATGCTCTTCCCCGCCAGCGAGGTGATGGTGTCGCCCTGCTGGAGGCCGGCGTGGTCCGCCGGCGATCCGGACTGCACACTGCCGACGATCGCGCTCGAGCTGGAGGTGCGGTCTCGCAACCCGCTCCGTGAGCCCACGCTCCGGATCGAGACACCGAGGAACGCGCGCTCGCCGACGTGGGTGTCGCCGCTGCCTTCGCCCGACTTGATCTGGTCGGCGACGGACATCGCGGTCTTGATCGGGACGGCGTAGCCCTCGCCTGAGCCCGACCCAGTGCGTAGCCGGAATCCTCCGCCGCTGCTGGCGGCGGTGTTCATGCCGACCACCTGGCCGTCGGCGTCGACGAGCGGTCCGCCGGAATCGCCCGGCTCGAGCGAAGCATCGACCCGGATGAGGTTCCGCAACGTCTGCGACCCGGACGCGTCGGCGACCTGGATCGTCTCGCCGACTGCCCGCACCGAACCGGCGCTTGCGTCGGGAGTTCCGCCGCGCCCACCGGCGTTGCCGATCGCGACGACCGGCTCGCCGACGGAGACCGAGTCGTCGGTGGCGACTGTGTCGAGGCCGGAGACGCCGTCGACCTTGAGCAGCGCGACGTCCTCGCTGACGTTGTAACCGAGCACGTCGGCCGAGTAGCTCCGTCCGGTGCCACCGAACTGGACCTTCACGCTGCTCGAGTTCTCGATGACGTGGTTGTTGGTCAGGACCTCACCGGACGATCCGATGACGATGCCGGTGCCCGCGGCTTCCCCCTGGCCATTGGCAAGCGTCGTGTTGACGACCGCCACGGCCGGGTCGATCTTCGATGCGATAGCACCGACATTCAGACCACCCTGACCACCCGAGCTCTGGGCGCCGGCTTCGGTGGCGACGAAACCGACCAGGCCCGCGCTGATGACGAACGCTGTGAGCACGGCGAGTCCGCGCAGCGATCGGGGGGAAGCCGTGCGTGAACGCGGGGACCGTGTGCTCACCATGGCCCACATTGTCGCAAGCGAACCTTTGAACCCGCTGAGGAACGACTGAGCCGGTGCCGAGACTTCGACGCCTTCGGGGCCCCAGAGGCGTGCTCAGGACTGCGCCTGCGGTTCCCCGTAGATGAAGTCGTCCATGACAGCGACGTCGTACTTCTTGCCGTCCTTCGGCCCCAACTTGTTGTTGCCGTAGACGATCTTCACGCGTGCGACGACCGGGTCGGGGAATGCCACCCCGAGGAACGAGTGGCCGTTCTTCGATACCGGTACCGCGAACTTCCCGAGGGACTTGTTCTTCGCGTCGAAGTACTCGAACGCAGCGCTCTCTTTGCGGTCGACGTCCGTGTACACGGCCCCGAACCCGTTGACGGCTGCGGGCGTCGTGGTACCCGGGACGTTGAAGTGCAGGTTCACGACGTTGCTACCCACCGGCGAGAAGAGGCGTTCCTCGCTGAAGGCCCGGAAGGTGTTGGTGTACGACGGGTTGATGTCGCCGAACCGGACGGGGACGCCCGCCGGGTTGCCCGCCTTCGCACTGACGGCGACGTGGTCCCCGGGTGTCTCGAGCACTGCTCCCCGGGCCCGCGGCTCGGTGGTCGCGTTGAAGAAGTCGGACGGGAGCGCATTCGGCGATGCGAGGTCGTCGGGGACGGCGTCCCAGTTGATCTCGCGCCGGCCGGTCGCGTTCTGTGTCGGAGCGCCGCCGTTGTCGGCGCCGAGCAGCGTGCGGAACTCGTCGACCTTCGGTGCAACGTCGCCCGACCCCTTGACTACCTGCGGCTTCTGACTGCCGGCCGGGCTCGCGCTCGCTCCGGCGAGCCCTCCGACCGTGGCCACCCCGACGACGGCGAGTGCGAGCGTCGACGCTCGCACGAACCTGCCCCTTCGCATCCGGTACCCCCTGCCCTACGTGTCCGGAACCGGCCCAGCATCGCCGATCCGAGCCGGATGTTCAAAGAGGGCTGATCCGGACCGCCGCCGGCGTGAAATACTGCAGCGTTCGCGCGATCCAGGAGAGGCAAGAGAGGGGCAGGCATGGCTGACGTCCGCACGGCACGTTTCGAGATTCCGGGCTTCGGCGGTGAGCTCGTCGAACCGGGCGACTCCGGCTACGACGACACCCGCTCGGTGTTCAACGGGATGATCGACCGCAAGCCCGCGCTCATCGCCCGGTGCACCAGCGCCGACGATGTCGCCGCCGCGGTCAATGTCGCCCGTGACCAGGACATCGCGCTCTCCGTCTACGGCGGCGGCCACGGCGTCACGGGATCGGCGGTCGTCGACGCCGGTATCTGCATCGACCTCCGCACGATGTCCCGCATCGACGTCGACCCGGGCCAGCGCATCGCCCGCATCGAGGGCGGAGCGAAGTGGGGAGGAATCGACGCCGCCACCCAGGAGCACGGCCTCGCCGTCACCGGAGGTCGCATGTCGGATACAGGCATCGGCGGGCTCGCGCTCGGCAGCGGCAGCGGCTGGCTCGAGCGCAAGCTCGGCTTCACGTGCGACAACCTCGTGAAGGCCGAGGTCGTCGCCGCCGACGGCCGCCAGGTCGTCGCGTCCGAAGACGAAAACCCCGATCTGTTCTGGGGCCTGCGCGGCGGCGGCGGCAACTTTGGCGTCGTGACCGCGTTCCACCTCCGCCTGCACCCGATCGGGCCGATCGTGTTCGCCGGCATGCTCATGTGGCCGGCGGCGATGGCGAACGACCTCGTGCGCTTCTATCGCGACTTCGTCGCCGACGCGCCCGACGAGGTGGGCACGGGTATGGCGTTCATCACCGCGCCGCCCGAGGAGTTCGTCCCTGAGCCCGTGCGCGGGCAGCCGATCGTGGCGATCATCTGTTGCTATGCCGGTGACCCGGCCGAGGGCGAGGACGTGATGCGGCCGCTCCGCGAGTTCGGGCCGCCCGGCATGGACATGCTCGACCGGATGCCGTACGTGGCGGTGCAACAGCTGATCGACCCGGGAAACCAGAAGGGCAAGCTGAACTACTGGTCGGCCGACTTCCTGGCCGAGCTTCCCGACAAGGCAGTCGACACCCTTGTCGACCATGCGACCAAGCCCGTCTCGCCCCTGAGCCAGATGTTGATCTTCCCCGGCGGGGGCGCGATCGAGCGGGTGCCCGTTGACGCCACCGCGTTCCCGCAGCGGAACGCTCCGTTCAACACGCACTTCCTGTCGATGTGGGAGGACCCGGCCGACACCGCGACGAACGTCGCCTACGTGAAGGAGATTGCTGCGGCGATGAAGCCGTGGACGACGGGTCGGGCGTATCTCAACTTCATCGGCGACGAAGGCGAGGGACGGGTGGAGGCCGCGTTCGGACCCGAGAAGTTCGCCAAGCTCCAGGCGCTGAAGGCGAAGTGGGACCCGACCAACCTGTTCCGCCACAACCAGAACATCCCGCCGGCGAGATGACTAGCGCTCCTCCGTGACCCGGACCGTCATGTCGACGGGCTCGGTGTAGGCGACCCAGCGGCCGGACGACGCCGTCCAGATCCGGTCGGCGAAGCTCACCCGGCTGACCCCGTACTCGGGCGCGTGGCCGATCAGCCACGCCGCCACGGTCCAACCGCGGGGCTCCGGCACGGGCACGTCGAGCGTGAGGGGACCGAGCTCGCGCGTCAGCGCCTGCCGCAGCGGCTTCCCCGATGCCTGGGTCGGCCCGACGTCGACGCGACAGCTCAGCCCGGCGGGGATCTCGCCGGTAGCGGCCTGCGCGATGGCCCGAGCCTCGTGCTCCCACTGCGCGTAGGCGAGCGGCGCGCCGCTGTGCTGCACCCGTTGCGCGGCGGTGGTGACGGGGAGCGACTCCCAGCCCCGGATCCGCGCCAGTCGTCGGTAGAACGCGCCCGCCGCGTAGTGGGGTGTCAGGACCTCGGTCTCGGAGCCCCAGCCCTGGGACGGCCGCTGCTGGAAGAGCCCGAGCGAGTCCCGGTCGCCGTATTGGAGGTTCTGCAGCTTCGACTCCTGGAGGGCGGCGGCCAGCGCGACGGACACCGCGTGATCGGGCATGCCCATGCGCTTGCCGACGGCGGCGATCGTCGTCGCGTGGGAGGTCTGCTCGGGGCTGAGGGTGTAGGTCTGGTTGTCGAGCGAGACGCGGCATCCCGGTGGTGCGGCGTCCTCGACCCTCGTCACTGCGTAGACGAAGTAGCCGCCGATCGTCGCCACCACGAGGACAACGATCGCCACGCCCCAGCTACGACGTCGAAACATCTCGCTCCGAACGTATCCGCCCGCGCCCGGGGCGGCGCGTCACCGACGCGCAAGGTAGAACAGGTTCTATGCCTTTCGTCCTCATCGAGAAGCCGCGGCCGCACGTCGCTCTGGTGACGCTGAACCGGCCCGATCGCATGAACTCCATGGCCTTCGACGTGATGATCCCGCTGCGGGACGCGCTCGAGGAGGTGAGTCTCGACAACGACACGCGGGTCGTCGTCCTCACCGGCGCCGGCCACGGCTTCTGCTCGGGCGCCGACCTCGAAGACGCGGGAACGATCCCGAACATCGCCGGTTTGACGCGTTCGTCCATCGCGCAGCGCTCGATGGAGCTCCTCCACGACGTGATCGTGGCGCAGCGCCGGATGCACCAACCTGTGATCGCGGCCGTAAACGGCGCCGCCATCGGCGGCGGCTTCTGCCTCGCCGTCGCCGCCGACATCCGGTTGGCGGCCGAAGGCGCATACTTCCGCGCCGCTGGCATCAACAACGGGCTCACGTCCACCGAGCTCGGGATCAGCTACCTGCTGCCACGGGCCATCGGCTCATCGCGCGCCTTCGAAATCATGCTGTCGGGACGGGACGTGGATGCCTACGAGGCCGAGCGCATCGGGCTCGTCTCGCGCACCGTCCCCGGCGAGCAGCTGCTCGAGCAGTGCTACGAGCTGGCCGAGCGCATCATCGGGTTCAGCCGGGTCGGCGTCGAGAGCACCAAGCGCATGCTGTGGTCGAGCCTCGACGCCGGGAGCCTGCACTCGCAGATGGATGCCGAAGCGCACGCCCAGCTATACGTGCGACTCACCACGGAGAACTTCGAGGAGGCGGTCCGCGCCCGGCGCGAAAGGCGCGCGCCCGTCTTCCGGGACTGATCGCTTCCCGGACCTATTTCTCGCCCAGCGCCCGGGCGAGCTCGTCGCGCCCCATCTTCGACCGGCCTTCGAGGCCCCGCCGCCGGGCGATCTTGATCAGCTCGGCCCGTGTCTTCGGCGTCGATGCGCCTGTCCGCTTCCGCTTGCGCACGGCGGACGCCTGCTTGCCGAGCGCGGTGCGGGTCTTCTTCGGCATGTGGGCGATCGTCTTCTTGCGTTTGGCGGAGCTGATCGCCTTGCGGACGTTCTTCTTCGCTGCCTTCCGCTGCTTGGTGGTGACCACGGCACACCTCCTTCGTGCGCTTCGTGGTACCTACCCCGGTGCGGCCGACGGAATGCCGCCGGTCACGCCTCGGCGGCGGCGACCCGTTGCACGACCGCGGTCACGATGGAGGGACCTTCGGGGATGCGGGCGTCGACGTTCGTGAACGCGAAGCCCACGGCGGCGCGCCCGACCCGCACGACGATGAAGTCGATATAGAGGGTGGCGGTGCCCCCGTTCTGCGTGAAGGTGGCCGCGATCTCGTAGCCGACCGCCTCGTCGCCGACACCTTGGAGATCCGTGATCGGCGACACGGTGGGAGGTCCGGCGCTGGGCCGACTTCGCGCGACCTCGGTCGCAAGCTTGTCGAAGCACGACGTTGCCGCCGACCCCTTGTAGGCCGCCACGAACTTCCCGGCGGTCTTCTTGTCGGGGAAGGCGTACACCGCGTTCTCGGCCGTCTTGGCGTTCTCCGGCACCGGGTCGGAGAACTCCCGGGACCGCGCCCGAGGGTCGTCCTGCTTCGCGGCTGCGACCGCGGCGTTGATCTTCTTGCATTCCTTGAGGCCCTTGAGCGCGTCACCGCTCGACTTGCCCTTCTTCGAGGTCCACTCGGCGGGGACGTCCGCCTTCGTGATAACACCTGCCTTGAGGATCGCCTTGTCACCTTTGGACTCACCCGCGGCAATCGCCGGCGCCGCGAGTGCCAGGGACGCGACGACCGGGACGGCGAAGATCAGCATGCGCAGGCGTCGGGGAAGCATCGGGGCACCATACCGCCCGGTTCCGGGGCCAAATCCCCGGCCGAGTGGAGTGGGGCGTCGTCGCCGCCGCCGAGACCGCGCCGGAGTGGCGTGACTCATCCATTCCACAGGTCCTTGTGGACGGGCTGACCAGGGGAAACGTTCACCGTCCGTTCACGCCGCGCGCGTTGATCGTCGGGCGACAACACGCTTCGCTACACACGACCGATTTGGGCCCATCCCAGGAGAGCACTTGGCCGAATCGGACCCCAGGGAGCGGGAGTCGCCCCACACGTCTTCCCCCGGGGCGGCTCCCGCTTCCACCCAGGTCGCACGACACCACCGCTGGCGACCGGGACGGCCGGACGCCACCGGCGGCTGCCAGAATCGGCGGCGTGGGGAGCGAGCACAACCGCGCCGTCCGGACCGAGTTCCGCCGCCAGTCGCCGACGTTCGAGGGCGAGGACTCGTTCTTCGCCGACGCCCGCCTCGCGGCGTGGGTCGCACGGCACCTCGAGCCGCTCGACTCGACGATGCTCGTCCTCGAGGTCGCGTGCGGCGGCGCCCACCAAGGGGAGGCGATCGCGCCTCACGTCGGTCGC
>DASYQJ010000094.1:0-3257 GCA_036005605.1 Acidimicrobiia bacterium | reverse complement strand
GCGCACACTCTCATCGGTCCCGCCCACACGATTCTCGCCGCAACGTAATGGCACGCGTCGCGCCCTTCAAGATTCGCCTGGCCCACATTTGCGGCGTTCGCGCACTTTGCATTGTTCGTCGTCCGTTCGCAGAGGAAGGGCTGCGTTACCGGCGCGCCGGTGACACAATGCGCCACGGCGGAGGAGCGGACAGTGCGACGACGACACGGATGGTTCGTGTTCCTCGCGATGCTCGCGACGGCCGGCGTCGTGTCGGCCTCGAGCACTGCAACCGCGCAACCGCGGGACCCGTTCGAGGAGATCTGCTCGAGGTGGAGCGCCGGCTACCGTGCCGCGCCCGGCCCGACCTACCCGGAGACCGACCTCGCCGACCGGTGCCTACGCCTCAATCAGACGCAGGTGATCGGCAGCCACAACTCGTATCACGTCCAGCCGCGCGAGCCGCTGTGGTCGGCGCTGCGCAGCTTCGACCCCCTCCTCGCGGCCGGGATCGAATACACCCACTCCCCCCTCGGCGTGCAGTTCGACGACGAGGAGGTTCGCCAGATCGAGCTCGACGTCTTCGCCGACTCCGCCGGCGGGCTCTACGACCAGCGCAAGATCCTGCCGCTGCTGGGGTTGCCGGCCGATTCCGGGATCCCCGAACTGGAGCAGCCAGGCTTCAAGGTGCTCCACATTCAGGAGATCGACTTCGAGAGCACGTGCTTCACGTTCGTGCAGTGCCTCCAGCAGGTGAAGGTGTGGTCGGACACACATCCGCGGCATCTCCCGATCGCGATCCTCGTCGAATTGAAGGACGAGCCGATTCCCGATCCGCTGCAACTCGGCTTCGTCCAGCCACAACCGATCGGTCCCGCCGAGCTCGACGCGCTCGATGCCGAGATCCGCTCCGTGTTCCCCGAGCAGCAGATGCTCACACCCGACGAGGTCCGCGGCTCACATGCAACGCTCGAGGACGCGGTCCTCACCGACGGCTGGCCCACGCTCGGGACGGCTCGCGGCAACGTGATGTTCTTGATGGACAACGGCGGCCAGTACCGCACCGACTACCTCGCCGGACATCCCAATCTCGACGGCCGAATCCTCTTCACGAACGCGGACCCGGGCCTCCCTGACGCCGCGTTCGTGAAGCGCAACGATCCCTTGGGCCCGAACACCGCCGCGATCCAGGACCTCGTCCGTCGCGGCTACCTCGTGCGCACGCGCGCCGACGCGGACACGGTCCAGGCGCGCACGGGCGACACCACGCAGCGAGACGCGGCCCTCCTCAGCGGCGCCCAGTTCGTGAGCACCGACTACCCCGTCCCAGGCCGCGCCGCGCCGCTCGGCACCGACTACGTCGCGCAGATTCCAGACGGCGATCCCGCGCGCTGCAACCCGATCAACACCGGAACGCACTGCCGCAACGACGCGCTCGAACGACTGCGCTGACCTCAATCGGCTCCTGCGATTGCACGAGCCTCACGGGCGACGCGGCGGGCCTCTTGGAGCGGCACCGGCGTCCGCGCCGCCTCCGTCGACGCGGCGAGGACCGTCTCTGCCGCGGTCTCGGGGCTCGTGCGCCAGCCGGCGTGCGCCACGACGGGCCGGGCACCCGTCCTCGTGCACACCCAGAAGCCGACGCAGCGATTCCGCACGCGAACGGGCGTCCGCGCGCCGCGCTGGAGGGGCGGGAGTGGGCCGGAGGCGACCAGCGGACGTTGCGTCACGCCCACCGTCGCGACATCGACGGCCGCGCCGAGATGGACGGCCAGGCCCGCGCGTCGCGGATGGTCGACACCGGTAGCGTCCACGAGCAACACATCGGGGGCGAGCTCGAGGTTCTCGACGGCGGCGGCGAGAACATGGCCCTCCCGTCTCGCGAGAAGGCCGGGGACGTAGGCGGCGGGAACGCGTTCGGCCGCCACCGCCTGGGCGAGGACGTCATCGGCGCGCCGCGGCCGCGCGTCGCCCGCAGCGCCTCGCAGATGACTGTCGACACGTCGACCACGCTCGTTCGACTCCGGAGCGGCGCGCCACGCGATCGCGGCGGCCCACGCCCGGTCCCCCGGATGGCCGGGGCCCGCCTCACCGCGGGCGAACGCCACGAAGCATCCCCCGATGACGGGTCGATCGGGCGGCGACCACGGCTCGGCCGCGACGGCACGCTCGGCCTCACGCGCCACCGCGTCCTGAAGCTCGACGAGCTCCTCGTCCGTCGACGGCCAGCGCGCGATGCGGCTTCGCACGGCGCCATGATGGTGCTGGGCGCCAGCGACCTCCACGAACCATCGCCGGCGCGGTCGCTGTCGGTCGAGGGGAGCGCCGGCGATGCTCGAGGTCACCGTCGTCGAGCACTTCGACCTCGACCGGGCGCGGCTCTGGGACGCGCTGGCGAATCTCGAGGCGCATCGCGAGTGGATGACCGACGTCCGCGCGCTGCACTTCCTGACTACGCAGCGATCTGACGTCGGCACCCGGTACGTCATCGAGGAGGCGAACGGGCCGGTTCGGGTGCGCGATCACGTCGAGGTGGTCACCTGGAACCGTCCGGATGAGCTGGCGATCACCCACCGCATCGGCCCGGCGCGCGGTACGGGCCGCTTCCTGCTGGCGGCGGCCGGGCAGGGAACCCGCTTGGAGTGGCGCACGCGGTTCGAGGTGCCGTGGTTGGCGGGCGGCGCGGTCGCGGAGCGACTGGCTGCTCCGGCGACCCGACGCTTGTTGACGAGGAACCTGGCGTCGCTCCGCCGGTGGCTTGCCGACCGGGACGGCTGACGAAGGCCGGTCTACTGCGGGACGAGCTCGACCGTCGTGTTGTAGTCGGGGACGCCAGAGCGGTCGCGGTGGCCGCCGGGGAGGAGCACGTTGCCCTCCGGATAGAACACTTGGACGTTGCCGGGGCGGAGCGGGGCGCGGTGCACGAGGGCGCGTAGCTCGCCGTGGCTCGATCGCACGAGCACCGGTGAGCCCTCGGCGAGGCCGAGGCGGTCGGCGTCGACATCGGAGATGAGGACGCTGTACCGCCCGGCACCGGTCAGCGGGCCGATCTCAGCGTTGACCATCGTGTTGAACTGCTTCTGGTGTCGGGTACTGACCCGCAGGCCGTTACTTGGCGCGGAAACGGAGTGCTTATTGGCGTGAACCGGGCCTTCCCGTCTGACGTCGAACGCCGCTCGGACGAGGCCGGCGACGCTGCGCTCGTCGACCCGCTAGTGCGGGTCAACCGAATGTGTACGTGACGATCGTTTGGGGGGCGATGTCGAGGACCCACGCGC
>DASYQJ010000093.1:0-4215 GCA_036005605.1 Acidimicrobiia bacterium | reverse complement strand
GCCGAGAAGACGCCCGTGAGGTAGTCAGAGATCGTCACGCCCACGCGTACGGGCGGCCGGTCCGGATAACCGGTGAGCTGGAGCAGGCCGCCGTACCCGATGCCCATCCGGTCGAGGCCGGGCCGGGGCGCGTAGGGGCCGTCCTGCCCGAAGGCGCTGATGCGCACGACGACGAGCTTCGGGTCCAGATCCGCGGGGCCGATGTGCCACTGCTCGAGCGTGCCGGGACGGAAGTTCTCGACGACGACGTCGGCGGTCGCGGCCAAGCGTCGGAACAGATCCTGGCCCTCGTCGCGCCGGAGGTCGAGCGTGATGCTCTTGCGCCCGCGTCCCTCGACGGCCCAGAACAGCGAGTAGCTCTCGCCGTCGTCGCCCTCCATGAACGGGCCGATCTCGCGCATGAAGTCGCCGCTGCCCGGTTGCTCGACCTTGACGACCTCCGCCCCCATCTCGCCGAGCAATCCGGCGCAGAACGGCGCCGCGATGCGCGTGCCCAGGTCGAGGACGCGCAGACCCTCGAGCGGCCCGCTCACGACACCGTGCGTATCTGAGCGACGCCTGGCGTCGTTGAGATACGCATCACTTCTCGCCCCGTTGCTCGGCGCGAACGGAGTCCATGCCGCCCTTCTGGCGTGCCTCGGCGGCGTCGAGCGCGGTGGCGGTGTTGCTGACGAACTGGTGGATCATGAAGTGGTACCGCCACGACTCCCGCTGCCCTTGCAGATCGAGCATCCGGTTGATCGAGCCCTTCACCGCCTGTGCCGTCACCGGCGGGACGAGCGCGACCTTGTCGGCCATGGCGCGCGCCGCCTCGGCGAGCTCTGCCCGGGGGACGACCTTGTTGACGAGCCCGAATCGCTCGGCGTCGTGTGCGTCGATCGTCTCGGCGCAGAGCAAGAACTCCTTGGCCTTGCGCGGTCCGAGCTCCCACGGCTCGATCAGCAGCTCGACTCCGGCTCCCGTCATGCGCAGGACGGGATTGGAGAACTTCGCGTCGTCGGCGGCGACGATGAGATCACACATGCACGCCAGCATCAGGCCCGCCGCCGCGCACGCACCCTGAACGGCGGCGATCGTCGGCTTGCGGAAGTCGCGGATCTTCACGCACCGGTCGAAGTACATGACCTGCTCGTGGTGGAGCTTGCCTTCGGGCGTGTCGCGCAGCTTCGCCCACTCGTCGCCCTTCGTGAGGAGCTCCTTGAGGTCGTGACCGGCCGAGAAGTGCTTGCCCTCGCCGGCCAGCACCACGACGCGGACGTCGTCGTCCTCGTCGGCGCGGCCGAAGGCGGCGTCGAGCTCGTCGATGAGCTGGGTGTTCTGCGCGTTGGCAGAGTCGGGACGGTCGAGCGTGATCGTGCAGACCGGCCCGTCGACCTCATAGCGGACCGTCTCGAACGACCCGTTCTTTCCTGACGTCATCGTCATGAATGTAGTGCCCGGCGCGTTCCGGACCGTGCCGTGATCAGGCCTTCGGCTCGCGAGGGAGCGCGAGCACGCGCTCGCCGATGATGTTGCGCTGGATCTCGTTGGTCCCGGCCCAGATCGACGACGCCTGGTAGTAGAGCCAGGATCGCTGCCAGTCCCCGGCGCCGGGATTGTCCCGCGCGCCGCGCCACAACGGCGCCGCCGGCCCGAGCACCGCCATGACCGTGTCGTGCATGCGCTTGCTCATCTCGCTCCAGTAGAGCTTGAGCGCGCTCCCTTCGGGCCCGGGCTCCTGACCTTTGGCGAGGCGGGACAGGGTGCGCCAGTTGTGCAGCTGGAACAGCCGGACCTCGACGGCGGCTTGCGCGAGCCGCCCCCGGAGCCGGTGGTCGTCGAAGGCGCCCGCATCGAGCGCGAGGCGGAGCAGCTCCTCGACCAGCTGGATGTGGATCACCAGCTGCCGGGGGTTGATGCCCCGCTCGTGCGAGAGCGTCGAGCTCGCGATTCGCCAGCCTTCGTTCTCGGGCCCGATGAGGTGCTCGCGAGGGACGAACACGTCGGAGAAGAAGACCTCGTTGAACTCGGATTCGTCGGTGATCTGCCGCAAGGGCCGCACCTCGACGCCCGGGGCGCGCATGTCGACCACGAGATAGGAGATGCCGCGTTGCTTCGGCGCGTCGGGGTCGGTGCGGGCGAGGCAGACGCCCCAGTCCGCGAACTGGGCGTAGCTCGTCCACACCTTCTGCCCATTCAGCACCCAGCCGTCCTCGGCGGTCTCGGCTCGCGTGCTCACCGACGCCAGGTCGCTGCCGGCGCCGGGCTCGCTGAACAGCTGGCACCACAGCTGGCGCGCCGAGAGGATGTTCGGCAGCCAGCGCGCCTTCTGCTCGGGCGCGCCGTGGGCGAGCAGCGTCGGCCCGACGAGGTTCACGCCGATCCGGCCGACGAGCTCGGGCGCGCGGGCACGGGCGAGCTCCTCGGTCACGATGAAGTGCTCGACCGCGCCGGCACCGCGACCGCCGTACTCCTCGGGCCACGCCACGCCCACCCACCGGCCGTCGGCCAGCTTCGCCTGCCAGTCGCGGCCGAACGCGACCTCCGCGGCCAGATCGTCGAAGTGCGGCGGCAGCCCCTTGCCGTACTCCCACGGGAGGTGCTCGCGCAGCCACGCGCGCACCTCGGCGCGCAGCTGCGCTTCGGGCTCCGTCGGCTCGAGGTTCACTCGTGCCGCAGGGTATCCGCCTGCGCATTAGCGTCTCGGCGTCGAGGGAGCGTGATGGCCGTGGCGCAGGACTCACTCCGGATCGGGATCTTCCCGACGACCGGGTCACTCGGGAAGACCGGTGACGCGGCGGCCTATCTCGCCCGTGTGCACGACGCCGGTATCGACCACGTGTGCTGCGGCGACCACGTGAGCTTCTTCGTCGGCGCCGGCGTCGACGGTCTCGTGCAGGCCACCGCGTTGGCGATGCTGCAGCCGACGCTGCCGATCATGACCGGGGTGTACCTCTTGCCGCTACGACATCCTGTTCTCGTTGCCCGCCAGCTCTCCGACCTCGACCAGCTTGCGCCCGGGCGTCTGATCTTCGGCGTGGGTATCGGCGGCGAAGACCGCCACGAGGTCGAGATCTGCGGCGTCGATCCCGGCACGCGCGGGAGACGCATGGAGGAGTGCCTCGCCGTGCTTCGCCAGTTGCTCACCGGGGCGCCGACGACCTTCCACGGAGAGTTCTTCGATCTCGACGAAGCGCTCGTGCTGCCCGCGCCGGTGGAACCGACACCGATCGTCGTCGGTGGCCGCTCCGACGCCGCCGCGCGCCGCGCCGGACGTCTGGGCGACGGCTGGCTCGGCATCTGGAACTCGGCCCGCCGCTTCGCCGAGGTCGTCGACATCGCCGTCGCCGAGGCCGCCCGCGCCGGTCGTGAGGATCCTCCGACCCGGTACGCCATGCAGGCGTGGTGCGGCATCGCCGACACCAAGGAACGCGCCCGCGCCCACGTCGCGCCCGCGATGGAGGCCTTCTACCAGATCCCGTTCGAGCGGTTCGAGAAGTACTCGCCCTACGGGACGCCCGAAGACGTGGCCGAGTTCCTCGCTCCATACGTCGACGCCGGTTGCACCATGTTCAATCTCATTCCGCAGGCGGACGATCGCGAATCCGCGCTGGCCGGCGCGGCCGCAGTCAAGAAGCTGCTGGCACGCGTGTGAGCCCGGAGATCCGCATCGACCGCAGGTTCTGCGGTCCCCCCGACAGCGGCAACGGCGGGTACGCGTGCGGCCTCGTGGCCGCGCTCGTCGACGGCCCCGCCGAGGTGACGCTCCGCCTGCCGCCGCCCCTCGAGACACCCTTACGCGCCGAGCAGGCCGACGACGGGGGAGTCAGCGTGCTCGACGGCGACCAGCTCGTCGCCCAAGGCGTGCGACGCCGCGATGATGACCTCGGCATCGACGTTCCGGAGCCGGTCAGCGTCGGCGACGCCGAGCGTGCGGCCAGAATGTCGCAGCTGCACGAACACCCGGAAGAGCACCCGTTCCCGACGTGCTTCGTCTGCGGACCGCAGCGCGCACCCGATGACGGCCTGCACATCCTCGTCGGCCCCGTCGCCGGACGCGAGGTGGCGGCCGACACGTGGACACCGGCAACCGAGCTCGCCGGCGCCGACGGCGTGGTCCGACCGGAGTTCGTCTGGGCCGCGCTGGACTGCTCGGGCGGAGTCGGGTCCTGGCTGGCCGATCCGATCGGCGGCAACCCGTTCGTGCTGGGGCGGATGGCGGTGACGATCGACCGC
>DASYQJ010000092.1:0-14317 GCA_036005605.1 Acidimicrobiia bacterium | reverse complement strand
CCGAATCCGGGATCGCAGTCGAGCCACGCCTCCTCGCCCACCCGCAGCAGGCGGAAGTCGACGTCGAGCTTGCCTTGCGGCGTGAGCAGCAGCGAGTGCACGCCTTGGCCGTCGCCGACCGCGTCGAGGTCGGCCGAGACGAGGCTCTGGAGATACGACCAGGCGTCCGGCCCGGTCACCAGGACGGCGCCGCGCTCGGATGTGTCGACCACCCCCGCGGTCGTCCGCAGGGCTTCGAGCTCGTCGCGCAGGCTCATGGCATCCCGCTCCCGGTCTCCAGCGTGTCGAGCGGCGCGAGACGTTGCGCCGCGGCCGCCGCAGTCAACAACGCCTTGGCCTTGTTGTGGCATTCCAGGTTCTCGTCGTCGGGGTCGGAGTCGGCCACCACCCCGGCTCCGGCGGCGACGCTGGCGCGTCCGTCGCGCCAGAGCATCGTGCGAATGGTGATGGCGGTGTCGAGGTTCCCGGAGAAGTCGAAATAGCCGACGACCCCCGCGTACGGGCCGCGCTTCCTCGGCTCGAGCTCGTCGATGATCTCCATGGCGCGCACCTTGGGCGCGCCGCTCACGGTCCCGGCCGGGAACGTCGCACGGAGGACGTCGACCGCCGTTTTCCCTTCCGCGAGGTCGCCCGACACCTGGCTCGTCATGTGCATCACGTGCGAGTAGCGCTCGAGCGTCATGAGCTCGTCCACGCGTTCGCTGCCGTACCGCACCACTCGTCCGACGTCGTTGCGAGCCAGATCGACCAGCATGATGTGCTCCGCCCGCTCCTTCGGGTCCTCGATGAGCTCGGCGGCCATGCGACGGTCGTGCTCGTCCGTTCGCCCCCGCCACCGCGTGCCCGCGATCGGACGGCTGATCACTCGACCGTCCACGAGCTTCACGAGCGCCTCCGGCGACGACCCGACGACCGTCGCCTCAGGATGCGCAAGGAAGTACATGTACGGCGACGGGTTGATCTGCCGCAGCACGCGATACACCTCGAACGGATCGAATTCGCCGTCGAGGTCGAAGCGTTGGGCGAGGATGATCTCGAAGATGTCGCCCGCAAAGATGTACTCGCGCGCCGCCTCCACCGCACCCTGGAACAGCCCGCCGGGCATCGTCGAGGTGAACGACGGCAGCTCGTCCATCTCCTCCGGCGGCGGCGCCGACGGCACATACGGGAGAGGCCGTGCGAGCTCGTCGACGCTCGCATCGAGACGGGCTTGCGCATGGTCGTACGCCACGCCGGCGTCGTCCGCGCTCGCGCCCGGCACGACGAAGACGTTCTCGATGAGGAAGAGGCGTTGCCGGAAGTGGTCGAACGCGGTGACGTGACCGGTCAGCGAGAGGACGGCGTCGGGATATCCCAGGTCGTCGGACGGGACGTCAGGTAGGCGCTCGATCTCCCGCACGATGTCGTAGCCGAGGTAACCGACGAGGCCGCCGTGAAAAGGTGGCAGATCGGGCATGGTCGGAGCCCGGTACCACGACAGGAGCGCTTCCAGCGCGGCGAGGATCCCCTGGTCGCGCGGCAAACCGGGTGTCGTCGCACCACCGGTGATCTCCACGTGTTGCCCGCGAGCGACGAGCGTGAGGGCGGGATCCCGTCCGATGAACGAGAACCGGCCCCAGTGCTCGCCGTGCTCGACCGACTCGAGCAGGAAGCCCTCACGGTCGCCGACAAGCTTGGCGAACGCCGACACCGGGGTCTCCAGGTCGGCGAGCACCTCGCGCCAGACCGGGACGACTGTGTACTCGCGCGCCAACGCGATGAACTCATCGCGTGTCGGGCCGCTCACAACTTGCCGGGCGCTGCCCCGCTCCCAAAAGCGCGAAAGAAGCAGGTGCGCTCGCCCGTGTGGCACGCGCCGCGGCCCTCCTGCTCGACCACGAACAGCAAGGTGTCCATGTCGCAGTCGTAGTACGCGGCGCGCACCCACTGCCGGTCGCCGGAGGTGTCGCCCTTGCGCCAATGCTCCTTGCGGCTCCGGCTCCAGAACCAGGTGCGCCCCTCGTCGAGCGTGCGGCGAAGCGCTTCGGCGTCCATCCACGCGAGCATGAGCACCCGGCCCGTCCCGTCCTCCTGGACGATGGCGGGGACGAGCCCGTCGGCGTCGAAGGCGACGGCAGCGAGCTCCTCCTCGGCGGCAACGATCGGTGTCGCGGTCGGCATCGGATAGCGAGAGTAGCCGTGGACTTTGGCGGCTCCGGCCGCCTTTAGGATGACGCCCGATGACACCGGAGGACATGCAGGCGCTCTGGGCGTCGCATTGCAGGTACGAGTTCGAGCTCCGTGACGTCGAAGGCGCGCTGAGCACGATGGTCGACGATCCGTACCTCTGGAACATCCCCACCATGTGCGGCGGGCGCGGCCAGGACGGCATGCGGCGCTACTACCGCGACAACTTCGTGGGCACGATGCCCGCCGACGCCGCTATCTCGTCGGTGTCGCTCACGGTCGGCGACGATCAGATCGCCGAGGAGGTCATCCTCACGTTCACGCACGACCGCGAGATGCCCTGGCTCCTCCCCGGGGTCGCGCCGACCGGGCGCCGGATCGAGATCCCGCAGCTGGCCGTGGTCGCGATGCGCGACGGCAAGATCGCCCACGAGCACATCTGGTGGGACCAGGCCTCGGTGCTGGCGCAGGTCGGCCTGCTCGACCCGGAGCACGTCCCTGCCTTCGGCGCCGACACCGCGGCCCGCCTGCGCGAGCTCCCGCCGTCGTGACCGCGACTCCCCCTCTCGCGCCCCGCCGCTCGACCGTGCTGCGAGCGCACGGCGACGAGCGGGTCGACGACTGGTTCTGGCTCCGCGACCGCGACGACCCGCAGGTCCGTGCATACCTGGAGGCCGAGAACGCGTACACGCGCGACGTGATGGCGCGCACCGAGCCGCTCCAGCAGCAGCTGTTCGAGGAGATCAAGAGCCGCGTCCAGGAGACCGACGCGAGCGCACCGGTTCGCAAGGGACCGTACGAGTACTTCGGCCGCACCATCGAGGGACGGCAGTACGGCATCCAGTGCCGGCGCCCGGCGGGGACCCCGGGGCTGCCCGATCCGTTCGCGCCGCCGGGCGAGCCGCCCGGTGAGGAGGTGCTCCTCGATCAGAACGAGCTCGCCGAGGGTCACGACTACTTCGCATTGGGTGGGTTCGCGGTGAGCCCCGACCACACCCGCCTCGCGTACTCGGTCGACGTCACCGGGGGCGAGCGTTACGAGCTGCGCTTCCGTGACCTCACGACCGGCGACGACCTGCCCGATGTCGTCCCCGACGTGTACTACGGCCTGGCCTGGGCCAACGACGACAGCACGTGCTTCTACGTGCGACCCGACGCGGCGATGCGGCCGTGGCAGGTCTGGCGCCACCGGCTCGGCGCGCCCGCCGATGACGACGAGCTCGTGTATCAGGAGGACGACGAGCGCTTCTACACGTCGGTCGGGCGCACTCGCACCGGCCGCTACATCGTCGTCTCCGTCGGATCGAAGATCACGAGCGAGGCCTGGTTCGTCGACGCCGACGTTCCCGAGGGCGAGCTGCGCGTAGTAGCGCCGCGCCGGGACGGCGTGGAGTACGACGTCGAGCACCACCACTCGGCCGACCAGGGCGACCGCTTCTTCGTCGTCACGAACGACGACGGCGCCGAGAACTTCAAGCTCATGGTCACCCCAGTTGATCAACCCGCACGCGACCACTGGCGGGAAGTGGTCCCACACCGCGTCGACGTCCGCCTGGAGGACGTTGACGCGTTCGTGGATCACCTCGTGCTGTCGGAACGCGCCGAAGGGCTGGAACGCATCGTCGTGCGACGCCTCGCCGACGACGATACGCACTTCGTCGCGATGCCCGACCCCGTGTACTCGGCCGGCGTCGGCGCCAACCCGGAGTTCGACACCCGCACGCTTCGGTTCGAGTACACGTCACTGGTCGCGCCGGTCTCGAGCTACGACTACGAGTTCGAGGCGCGGGAGCGGACGCTCGTCAAGCGCCAGCAAGTCCCCGGCTACGACCCCGACGCCTACGAGTCGCACCGCCTCTGGGCGGGGGCTCCCGACGGTGTGCGGGTGCCCGTCTCGGTCGTCCACCGCCGCGGCCTGCCGCACGACGGCACCGCGCCGGCGGTGCTGTACGGCTACGGGTCGTACGAGATTTCGATCGACCCGTCGTTTTCGGTGGCGCGCGTGAGCCTCCTCGAGCGCGGCGTCGTGTTCGCGATCGCGCACATCCGTGGCGGTGGCGAGCTCGGTCGCCGCTGGTACGAGGACGGGAAGCTCGAGCAAAAGCCCAACACGTTCACGGATTTCATCGCGTGCGCCGAGCACCTCATCGCCGAGGGATACGCGGCGCCGGATCGGCTTGCGGCACGGGGCGGGAGCGCCGGCGGGCTGCTGATGGGTGCGGTCGCCAACCTCAGGCCCGATCTGTTCCGCGCCATCGTCGCCGAGGTGCCGTTCGTCGACTCTCTCACCACGATCCTCGACGAGACGCTGCCGTTGACGGTGACCGAGTGGGAGGAGTGGGGCAACCCGGTCGCCGACCCCGAGATCTACAAGGTCATGAAGTCGTACGCCCCGTACGACAACGTCGAGGCCAAGGCCTACCCCGCGATGCTCGTCACCGGCGGGCTGAACGATCCGCGCGTCTCGTACTGGGAGCCGGCCAAGTGGGTGGCGAAGCTGCGAACGATGAAGACAGACGATCGCCCGTTGCTGCTGAAGACCGAGCTCGGAGCGGGCCACGGCGGCCCGTCGGGACGGTACGACGCCTGGCGTGACGAGGCCCTCGTCCTCGCCTTCCTCCTCGACCAGCTCGCCGTGGTCTAGCCCGGCATCGGCAAGATCGCGGCGAGCTGGCGGCTCTGGGCGAGGAGCAGGCCGTCTCGGCTCCAGATCTGACCGTCCTCCTCGAGGAAGCCCTCGGCGACGACGTTGGTGCGGAAGTCGGTGAGCACGTAGTCGTCGGGCTTGGCGCCCGCGAGCGGGAGCGACGACCGGAAGTGGATCGTGAGGTCGACGGTCGGGACGATGATCTGCTCCTCGACCCGACCGAAGACGGCGGGGATGACGGCGTCCGTGATCGCGGCGGCAACGAGCCCGTCCACGAGCCTGCCTTCGGGGAGCCGGATCCAGCGTGTGATCACCGCCTCTCCCGTGGCCTCGAGCGGAAAGCCGCCGCGCACGATCCGGTTCTCCCACCGCAACGCGATGTCGGGGATGAACGGGTCGTCGGTCCGCACCTCGACGACCTCGCACTCATCGGGCGGGGGCGCGGGGGGCGGCTGCAGGTCGGCGAACTCCGGGCCCGGCCGCGCCTTCGAGAACGCTGCCAGCGCCAGCCCGATGAGCTTGCCGTCCTGCGTGAGGCGCGCCGAGCACGACGTGAGCGACCGGCCGGCGCGCTCGATCGTCGTGGCAATCTCGAGCGCACCCTCTGCCGGCGGCGCCACGTAGTGCACCGTCAAGGACCGCGGCGATCGGTCGGCATCCGCGACCGTCTCGGTGAGCGCCCGCAGCACGATCGCCGCCAGGTATCCCCCGTTCGGCCCTCGATGCACCCACCACGCCCGGTCGAGCCGGCTCTCGTAGCGCCCATCGCCGAGCGCGCGCACCGCGGTCTCGCGATCGAAGTCGAATGTCCTCGCCAACTCTTCCTTCTGTCGCCGTCGCAAGCTCCGGCTTTGCGCCGGCGATCGGCAAAGCCGCCCCCCGGCGCGGGCGCAGCCTACGCTGCGCGCGTGCATGAGCCGACGAAGCTGACGACGGCCGACGGCGTCACGCTCGAAGCCGAGCTCGCGTTCCCCGAAGGTCCCCCGCGGTGCGGCCTGGTCCTGTGCCATCCGCACCCGCAGTACGGCGGCACGATGCGCTCGATTGTGATCAGCGCGCTGTTCGACGCGTTGCCACCGCGAGGCGTCGTCTGTTTGCGTTTCAACTTCCGCGGCGTCGAAGGCAGCGAGGGCGAGCACGACTTCGGCAACCTCGAGCGCGTCGACGCCGAGACCGCGGTCGGCGCGCTGCGCGAAAGACTCTCACCCGGGACGCCGCTGATCCTGACGGGCTGGTCCTTCGGCGCTGACATGGCCCTGTCGGTGCGAGACCCGCGCGTCGACGCGTGGATGGCGATTGCGCCGCCGGTCGTCGTGGTGCACGACATCGACGGGCTCGCCGCCGATCCCCGGCCCAAGCTCCTCGCGTTGGCCCAGCACGACGAGTACCGCGACCCCGCCGAGGTCACGGAGCGCGCCGAGCGCTGGGCCAACACCGACGTCCACGTCGTCGGCGGCGCGTCGCATTTCTTCGTCGGGCGCACCGACCGCCTTGTCGAGCTCGCGGCCGGCTACGTGGACCGGCTCGCGCCGGCGCCACCCGGCTGAGCTACATCTTCGAGAGGCCGATCACGTTCCCGTCGGGGTCGGAGAACATCGCGATCTCGGGCCCCTCCGGGACCTGCATCGGCGGCATGATCGTCTTGGCGCCGAGCTTCTCGGCCTGGTCGAGAGTGGCCTGAAGGTCTTCGACGTTCACGTAGAACGTGGTGTACGTCCCGGCGCCCTCGGGCGGCTTCATGATGCCGCCGCCGACGCCCTCACCACCGCTGTCGGTGTCGACGATGCCGTAGCTCATCGGGTTGTTCGCGTCGATCTTCCAGCCGAACAGCTGCCCGTAGAACTTGTTCGCGGCGTTGGCGTCTTTCACGCCGATCTCGAAATGGACAACCGGGTTACCCATGGACGTGCTCCTGTCTGTCGGGGGTCTTCCTTCTCTACTTCGTTGCCTCGCCCGCGGATTGGATCCACGGGTCGAGTGCGGCGTCACCGCCGGCCGCGGCTGCAGTCCGGTGGATGAAGGGCGCCGGTGAGGTGGTATGCGACGCTCTCGCCGTCCCGCGCTACCACCGTCGCTGCGGGATCCTCAGTGAACCATTCCTGGGGTGGGCGCGACGCTCCCACAAGGCCAAAAGTGGTGAGCACGACGTAGCGATATTTGCCCGACAGCAGTTGACGCCATTCGCGGCACGGATCTCTCCCGCCACTATCGCTCCGACCAACCAACTTGGTGACTCGGTTGGAGAGATCCAGGCCGAACATCGGGTACGCCTCCACAGTTCCGATCACTGCGACCTGTGCATGATGAACGTCGCGGAAGTAGGCGTTGATGGAGTCGGTGTGGAGCCCCGCATCGATGTAGCGATGCTCGAGGTACCGACGCTGTACCGGCCAGCTCACGGCCACGCCCGCGGCGACCACGAGAAAGGCGGCCACGACAAAGCGAGGCGTATCCACCCTCCGAGCGAGGTAGACAAGAAGCAGGACTGCTCCCACGACACCGGCCCCGAAGAGCACACCGGCCAAGAGGTGTCCCCACGGCCACGCCCGCATCCGCTCGTGATTGGCCGCCGTAGCGTCGAGTGCAATCAAACCGAGCAGGCAGACGCAGACGGTCTGTCGCTGGAATGCGCTCGCGGCATCGAGCATGACAGGCCACAGCGCGAATCCGACCACCAGGACCGGGATGAGGTAGCGCAGATTGAACACGAACGACAGCCCCCCGCCGGCGGCGGTCAGGGGCGTGAAGACGTACGCGATCGCACCGACCAGGACCATGGCCGCCGTCAGCCGCTCCAGGGAATTGCGACCACGGATCACGACGAAGACGGTGCCTCCGAGGGCTAAGGCGAGCACGATTACCCAGCCGCGACCGAGACCCGAAGACAAGCCGGGCAGGAAGAACTCTCGCCACACATGGCCGTCGGTCAGGTAGCTGGCAACGGTCGCGCCGGGATTTCTCGCCGGCGCCGGCAGGGAGAGCGGACCAAAGTGGAAGCTGAAATAGGGCAGCGGGTTGCGGACAGCGGCGATGTTGCGCAGGAACCAGTACCCGCCGAACACGGCCACCAGCACGCACCACAACGCTGCGGGTTTGGGGCGCCGCGCGCGCACGGCGAGCACAACGATGCCGACAGACAGCAGACCCACTGGAGCGGCGACAGTGAGCTTGGTACCGACTGCCAGCCCGGCGGCGACGGCCGCCAAAGCGGTTGGGACCGGAGCCAACGGGTCCTCGAGCAGAAGTGCGACCGCGGCGAGCAACAGCGCGGCGGCCGCCACATCGTTCGAAGCCTGACCGGGGTGGGTACCGGCAGCTATTGGCAGGCCGAGCACGAGCACGCAACCGAGGAGGGACGGCACCGCCACTCCTCGGTGCCGACCCGTGCACCACGCGGCGAGCAGCGCGAGCGCGGCCCATCCCAGGTTGAGCAGCGGAGAAAGTATGTCGCGACCGAACGGGAGAAGGAACAGCGCGTGGATCAACTCGGAGTTGTGCGTTGCATACGCGTGGAGGGCGTCGGTCCTGTCCAGAACGTCCGTGAGGCGTCCGTCCTGCGCGAACTCGGCCGCGTACGCACCGTGGTACCAGAGCGTGTCAACGTGCGTCATGCCTCTGCTCAACGCGACCGCGACGTGTGAAGCCCATTGGGCACCCACCAGTGCGGTCGCCAGGATCGCGGCCACGATTTCTCCCCGCACCGGCCGATTCGGCGAATCGGCGGTTCGGTTGACCGCGTCGCACCGTCCGCCTGCGCGACTCGGATGATTCTTCGCGATCTGCCGGCCGACTACGCCGATGCCGATACCACCGATGACACACGCGGCAAATACCGGACCCCATCGAAAGGCAGAGAACGATCCGAGGAGCTGTGACAACGCAACCGGTACGGCGACGATGATCACGACCTCGGCCAATCGTGCGGCAGTCCCCGACCACTCAGGCAGAAGCGCGCTTCGGAGCGACCACGCTCCCCAGGCGAGGACGGCCACGACCATCACGACCGACGCCCAACCGGCGATGTAAGCGAATGGCCCGAGCATCAATCAGCAGTACTTCACCAGATGCGGTCGTATGCGCTTTGGTCGCTGGTAAGCGGAGGACCTGCTCGATCTCGCGGCCGCTCGTTCCGTGCAAGCGTCTCAGATTGACGAACGCCCCCACCACGGAGCCCGAGCGGCCCGAACGGGAGCCCGCTTGATGCATGAGGTCGTCCCGGCCCTCGACGCGTAATGGCGGGAGGCTAGCCCCCACCGCTCAGCGTTACGCGACTCGAGCGTCCAGTCATCGCTTCCTTGATCGTCGACGCGTGACTCACGCGTGTACACCGTCATCTTGAAGTCCGCGTCGGGTTCACCCACTGACCGCTCCCGCCTATCGGATCTACCCGGCGCAATGTCATCGGTTCCTCACGATCCGCGCTGCCCGCGGATTGCATCCACGATCCGGTCCGGCGTCGCCCGCCCCCGGCGGCGCGCTCCTGATTGGTCGCCATGCCGGCCGCTGAACCCCTTACGGAGCCTGTCAAAACGCCAAACATGAAAGCCCCTCTCAGATCCCCTACGATGTGAGCGCCGCGGCGGAGGTTTCGCCCACCTTGGGGGGATGTGAGCGAAAACAAGCGGTTTACCTATCAGCCCGCCCTGGATGGTCTCCGCGCGTTCGCGGTTCTCTCGGTGTTCGCGTATCACCTCGACGCGGGGTGGATGCGGGGCGGGTTTCTCGGCGTCGACACGTTCTTCGTTCTCTCGGGCTTTCTGATCACGTCGCTGCTCATCGGCGAGTGGGCCCGGCGCGGCGGTATCAGCTTCGCCGGATTCTGGGCGCGGCGGGCGCGCCGGTTGCTCCCCGCGCTGCTGCTCGTGCTCCTCGCGGTCGCCGCGTTCGCGGTGCTCGAGGCGCCGGCCGAGCAGCTGGACCGGTTGCGCGGCGACGGCCTCGCCACGCTCTTCTACGGCGCGAACTGGAGGTTCATCGAGTCGGGTCAGTCGTACTTCGACCTGTTCTCGGAAGCCTCGCCGCTGCGCCACATGTGGTCACTCGCGATCGAAGAACAGTTCTATCTCGTGTGGCCGCTGATCACGTTCGCGTGCCTTCGCCTCGCGCGGGGGCGGCACTGGCTGCTCGGCTTGGTGTGCGGGGCCGGCGCCGGGGCGTCGATCGCGACCATGGCGGTGCTCTACGACCCGAGCGACCCATCCCGCGCCTACTACGGCACCGACGGACGGGCGCATCTGCTGCTCATCGGCGCAGGCCTCGCGCTCGTCCTGGCTCGGTGGAGCCCCGGGCGCGCAGCGCGCTCGACCGTGAACGCGCTGGGTCTGGCCGGTGCCGTCACGTGCCTCGCGTTCTGGGTGTGGGTCCCCGATACGGCGGCGTGGATGTACCGCGGCGGGTACGCGGTGTTCGGGCTGTGCGTCGCTGCCGTCATCACGTCCGCGGTACAGCCGGGTCGGTTCGCGCTGCGGTCGTTCCTCTCGCTCGCGCCCCTGGTGTGGATCGGGCGCATCTCCTACGGGTTGTACCTCTGGCACTGGCCGGTCATCGTCGTGGCGTCGCCGGCACGGACCGGTCTCGACGGGCCATCGCTCGCCTTCGTGCGCGTCGGATTGACGTTCGCGTTCGCGACCGCGTCCTTCTACCTGGTCGAGCAGCCCATCCGGCGCGGTGCGCTGCGCGGGCGGTGGGCGATGGCGGTGTCACCGTCGGCATTCGTCGCGACGGGCGTGGTCGTCCTGGTCGCGACCGCCGGCGCCGCGCCTCCGCCGGCGTACCTCCAGAGTGGCCCCGACCAGCTCACCTCGCGCGCCGAGCAACTGCCGAAGCCGGAGTCTCAACCGGCGCCGGCGCCCGAGGCGGCCGTCGCCGCACCCGCGGGTGCACCGACCGCGCCCCCGCCGCGGCGCATCATGCTCGTCGGCGACTCAGTGGCCGAGAGCCTTCTCGACGGGCTCCGCGATGCCGCCGCTGAACAGGGCGCGGAGCTCTATCCCGCGTCCGTGCCGGGCTGCGGCATCCTCGGCGGCCAACCCGTCGACCTCAACGGCACCCCGTTCAAGTGGTCAGCGACGTGCGAGCAGGCGATCCCGAAGTACCAGACCGCCCGGCTCGCGCAGATCCGTCCCGATGTTGTGATCTGGCTGAGCGGTTGGGACCGCGACGACCGACTCGTCGACGGTCAGACCGTGAGCACGACCACCATGTCCGGGCGCTTCGTGTTCGCACGGCTGATCGACGAGGCCGCAACCCGCCTCACGTCGACGGGCGCGCGCCTCGTGATGATGACGGTTGCGCCGGCTTCGCCCAGCGACTGGTATCCCGACCCGCCGAAGGACCCGAAGTTCGAGCCCATGAACCGCCTCTTGCGCGACTACGCGCGCTCGCACGCCGACCGGACGTCTGTTGTCGATCTCGCGCACTTGCTGTGCCCGAACGGCACCCAGCCATGCCCGGAGGAGATTTCCGGCGTTCGCCCGCGGCCCAGGGACGGGAACCATTTCGAGCCGGATACCGCCGGTTGGGTCGCACGGCAGCTCATGCCACAGGTGATGGCGTCGACGCCGGGCTCGGGAATCGACGTCGCTGCGCCCGCACAGGCGACCGCGAACGCATCGGTCGGCAAGCGGGTGTCGACCCAGACGGGCGCGGCGAGCGGTTAGGCCTGCGCCCGCACCCCGGCCTGCATCGGGGCGAGGCCGTGACGCTCGAGGAGTGCCTGCCGGCGCTCGACGATCGCCTGCCATTCGGCGAACTCGTGGTCGTAGTGAGCTCGATCGCCGTCCTCGTAGGCGTGCTCGAGCTCGTCGAAGGCGGTGTCCTCGGCATCCAGGAGCTGCCGGTACCGCTGCAGAAATCCTTCGTCGACCACCCCGTTCACCTCGGTCATGCGACCCCCTTCGCGCTGTGCGGCGCCGGCCGACGCCGTCCGGGCCGACGGTACCCCGACTCGGCCGCCGCCGACACCGGGTCAGGTGACGGCGGCGAGCGCCTCGTCGACGGCGAAGCGGCCCTCGTAGATCGCGCGCCCGACGATCGCGCCGGCCAGCGCCCGCCCGCTCACGCGCAACCCGTGCAGCGCGACGAGGTCCTCGAGCGCGCCGACGCCGCCGCTGGCGATCACGGGAAGGGTGGTCGCCTCCAACACGGCACCGAGCTGGCCGAGATCGGGGCCGGCCATCGTGCCGTCACGGCCGATCTCCGTGACCACGAGGGCCGACGCGCCGCTGGTCTCGAGCTGTCCGGCGACCTCCAGGAGATCCTCGCCGGTCGAGTCGAGCCACCCGCGCACGGCGACCTCGCGGCCGCGGGCGTCGAGCCCGACGGCGACCCTTCCTGGGTGGAGCGTCGCGAGCTCCTCGACGAGCTCCGGCCGCTCGATCGCGCCCGTGCCCACGACGACCCGCGCCGCGCCCGCCGCCAGCAGATCACCGCCGGCTTCGACGGTCCGGACGCCTCCGCTGGCCTGGACGCTGCACGGGACGGCCGCACAGATCGCCTCGACGACGGCGAGGTTCACGCGCTCGCCGGTGCGGGCGGCGTCGAGGTCGACGACGTGGATCCACTGCGTGCCGGCGGCGGCGAAGGCGTGCGCCACCCGCACCGGGTCGTCGCCGTACACGGTCTCGGCCGCGAAATCGCCTCGGTGCAGCCGCACGACCTGCCCGCCACGCAGGTCGATCGAGGGATACAGGTCGAAGGGCACCCGCCTACAGGGCGCCTTTCGTCGACGGCACGCCGGTGCCTTCGATCTTCACCGCGTCCCGCAGGCTGCGAGCGACGCCCTTGAACGACGCCTCGATGATGTGGTGACCGTTCTTGCCCGACAGTGAGCGCATGTGCAACGTGATCCCGGCCGCGAACGCGAACGCGCGCCAGAACTCTTCGGTCAGCTGCGGGTCGAACGTGCCGATCCAGTCGGACTTGGGGTCGACCTCGTACACGAGGAACGGTCGCCCGGACAGATCGAGCGCGACCTGGACGAGCGCCTCGTCGAGGGGCACGACCGCGCTGGCGAACCGGCGCACGCCCGCCTTGTCGCCCAGCGCCTCCTTGAAGGCGGTGCCGAGCACGATGCCGACGTCCTCGATCGTGTGGTGCGTGTCGATCTCGAGATCGCCCTCCGCCTCGATGCGCAGGTCCCAGCCGCCGTGCTTGCCGAGCTGCTCGAGCATGTGGTCGAAGAACGGGATCCCGGTCGACGCGCTCGCCTGGCCCGCGCCGTCCACGTCGAGCGTGAGCTCTATCTTGGTCTCTTTCGTCTCGCGGTGCTGCTGCGACGACCGGGTCATGCGACTCTCACCTCCCCGACAGCCTCGCGCAGCGCGGCGAGAAAGGTGTCGTTCTCCTCGGGTGTGCCGACGGTGACCCGCAAGCACTCGGCGAGGCGTGGCCAGGTCGAGAAGTCGCGCACGAGGACCCCGCGGTCGACGAGGCGCTGCCACAGGCCGTGGCCGTCGTCGCGCACGCGGAGCAACACGAAGTTGGCCCCGGACGGGTAGACCGTGACCCCGTCGATCTTGTCGAGCTCGGCGTGGAGCCGCTCACGCTCCCGGACCAGGAGCGCGACCCGCTCGTCCATCTCGGGCCCGTAACGGAGGGCCAGCACGCCCGCGAGCTGGGTCGGCACGGCCAGGTGGTACGGGAGCACGACCTTCTCGAGTTCCTCGACGACCCACGGCGGTGCAACGCAGAAACCGAGGCGCAACGCCGCCATCGACCACACCTTCGAGTACGTGCGGGCGACGATCAGCGGGCGGTCGTCGGCGACGAGCTGGATCGCGCTCCGATCGGCGAACTCGCCATACGCCTCGTCGACGACGACCAAGCCGTCGGTCGTGTCGAGGAGCTTTTCGACCGTGGCCTCGGGCTCGACCGTGCCGGTGGGATTGTTGGGGCTGCACAGGAAAGCGAGCGCGGGCCGGTGCTCAGCGAGGAGCGCGCCGGCGGCCGCGGCGTCGACCGTGAAATCGGCCGTGCGCTCCCCGACGACCACGGCGGTTCCGGTGATGCGAGCGATGTGCGAGTGCAGGGCGTACGTGGGCTCGAACACCGCCGCCGTCCGCCCGGCACCACCGAAGGTGAGCAGCACCGTCTGCAGCACCTCGTTCGAGCCATTGGCGCAGAACAACCGCTCGACCGGCTGATGCAGCTGATCGGCGAGAGCGGTACGCAGCTCGCGTGCGTCGCGATCCGGATAGCGGTTGAGGGGCGTGTCGCGCAGTGCATCCAGCCACGCGTCGACGAACTTCTTCGGCGGTGGGTACGGGCTCTCGTTCGTGTTGAGCCGAACAGGCACGTCGAGCTGCGGCGAGTGGTACCCCTCGAGCTCGCGTAGGTCGTCGCGTGGCGATAGAGGTCCGCTCATCGCTAGGTCCCGCGCAACTCGACCGACCGTCCGTGCGCGTCGAGCCCCTCCATCTCGGCGAACGATTGGACGTACGGCGCGACCCGCGCCAGGGCGGCCTGGTCGAGCGTTACGACGTGGACATGCTTGCGGAATGTGTC
>DASYQJ010000091.1:0-4448 GCA_036005605.1 Acidimicrobiia bacterium | reverse complement strand
CCCGACGCCGGTGGTCACGCCGCAGCCGAGGAGCGCGAGCTGGTCGTCGGGGAGATCGGTCTCGACCTTGACCGCCTGCGCCTCGGAGATCGTCATCGAGTCCGCGAAAGTGCCGAGACCGGTGAACCCCGGGATCGGGGTCCCGTCCGGGCGCCGCGCACGCGGGGTCATCATCACCGGGCCGGTCTGCTCGCAGAGGTTGGACTGGTCATGAGTGCAGTACCAGCACGCGCCGCACGACGGGATGAACGTGCCGATCACCCGATCGCCCTTCTTCACCTGGCTGACCTCGGACCCGACCCAATCGATGGTGCCCACGCCCTCGTGGCCCAGAATCGTCGGGGGTGGCAGCGGCAGCGTGCCGTTGGTGGCCGACAGGTCCGAGTGGCATACGCCGCTGGCGCCGATCTCGACCACGACGTCGCCCGGCCCGGGATCCAGAGGCGTCATCTCCTCGATGATCAGGGGCTGGTCCTGCTCGACGTAGACGGCTGCTCTCATGGAGTCCCCCTCTTCGGTATTCCCCGAAGCTACCTACACCCGAAGCTCGCGCGCCTCTTCGTCCCGGAGGCGATTGAACCACTCCCGCACCTCGTGCCGCCGCCCGCGATCGTTCGCCAGGTTGACGAGCTCGTGCGGGTCGTCTTGGAGGTCGTACAGCTCGTGGTCGTGGTCCTCGAAGGCGGCGTCGACGTCGACCTGCTTCGGGTGCTGCGACGGCCGCCCCATGCGGTCGAAGCTGCCTCCGACGCCGTAGTAGCGGGCGTACTTGTGGCGGCCGTCGAACATCCCGCGCATCGCGTACCGGAGCGGGACGCAGCTCTCGTACCAGGCCGAGTCCTGCGCCAATAGGACGGCGTCGCGCCCGGGCGTCGATGGCTCGCGAAAGGACGGCAGCAGGTCGTGACCGACGAGGGACGGGTCGTCGGCGCCGGCGAGTGAAGCGACCGTCCGGGCCAGGTCGACGTGCGTGCCGAGTGCGTCGGTCGTGGTGCCCGGGGTCGTGACCCCGGGGACACGCACGTACAACGGCACCCGCATGATCTCCTCGTACACGAACGGCCCCTTGCTCCGCAGGCCGTGGGAGCCGCACATGTCGCCGTGGTCGGAGGTGAAGATGACCGCGGTGTCGTCGGCGCGTCCCGAGGCGTCGAGCGCGTCGAGGATCGCACCGAGGTTCTTGTCGCCTTCCTGATGGAGGCGCCAGTAGTAGTCGAGGTGACGCAGCCAGGCCCGCTTGTCGTTCCGGTCGATCCGCCCGTACAGCGTGTGCTGTTGCTCGTAGAGCCATTGCCGGTGCACGGCCGGCTTCGTGAACAGGTCGTCGTCGAAGTTCTCGGGAAGCTCGTCGAACACCTCGTCGTACTGCTCGGTGAACGCGGGGAGTGGGTCGTCCTCCTTCCATGCCGCTGCGGCCAGGAACGAACGGGTGAGCTCGAACTCCTCGCGGTGCTCCTCCTGGTACGAGGGTTGATCGATCGGGAACCACATCACGTCGTGCGGGTTGACGAGCGCGACGACGAGGAACCACGGCCGATCGGTCGCCCCCGCGTTGTCGTGCAGCCACTCGACGCCTTGGTCGGCGATGATCGGGTCGTACTGCCAGCCGGTCCCCGCCCATCCCATGAAGTGGCGGTCGTTGCCCCGCCAGTCGGAGAAGCCGTACGCCTCGAGGTCCGGTTCGACCGCGTGCGAGAGGTGCCACTTCCCGACGTACGAGGTGCGATAACCGGCGGCGCGCAGGATCGTGCCGAGCGTCGGGATCGCGGGGTCGAGCTCGCGATTCGCCGGGAAGATGACGTTGTCGGTCACGCCGTGCTGCGGGACGTACCTCCCGGTCAGGAGGCTCGCCCGCGACGGCGAGCATGGTGACGAGTGCGTGTAGTGGCGCGTGAACTCGAGGCCGCCGTCGATGAGCTGCTGGCGGTGGGGGAGCGTGAGGCCGGGCGGGATCCATCCCCGCTGGCGCTCCTGGTCCGACACGACGAGCAGGATGTTGGGGCGGCCGGCCATCGGATGGCGAGCCTAGGCCGGTAGCGTCGTCATCCGTGCCCCGCCGCCTGCTGCTCGTCCGTCACGGCGAGTCGACGTGGAACGCGCTGTCGCGTTGGCAAGGT
The DNA here is from genome assembly GCA_036005605.1 of Acidimicrobiia bacterium. Classification (GTDB taxonomy): domain Bacteria; phylum Actinomycetota; class Acidimicrobiia; order IMCC26256; family JACDBD01; genus JALZAA01. The sequence goes on along the minus strand of DASYQJ010000091.1, from coordinate 2,331 downwards.
CAGGCCGACCCGCCGCTCTCGCCGTTCGGAGAGCGTCAGGCCGAGGATGCGGCCGTGCGGCTGGCCGAGATTGCGACGATCACGGCGGCATGGGCGTCGGATCTCGTCCGGGCACGGCGGACGGCGGAGCTGATCGCCGGCCACCTCGGCATCGCACGTGTGCGCGAAGAGCCGCGGCTTCGGGAGCGGGACGTCGGCTCCTGGAGCGGCCTGACCCGGGACGAGATCGAAGAGCGGTGGCCGGGGTATCTCGCCGCTCGGCGCTCGCCGCCCGACTTCGAGGGCGACGACGAGTTGCTGGTGCGCACGCGTGCGGGCCTGGCGGCCGCGGTCGACGGGAGTGACCCGGGCGATGTGCTCGTCGTCACCCACGGCGGTGTGATCCGCACGATCGAGCGATCCCTGGGCGCGATCCCGGAGCGCCTCCCCAATCTCGGCGGGCGCTGGGTCGTCGCGGCGTCGCCCACCGACTTGTCGCTCGGGAATCGGGTCGTGCTCCTCGAGCCCGACGAGGTGACGGTTCCGCGCGGGCCGTCGGAACAGGACCCGGTCAGCCCGACAGATGCGACGCAGTAAACTGCAAAGTTCCCCCCGCAGGAGCCGCGCGTGCCTGACCAGTCCGATGGCGGCATTCGAGACCGCCGCGCCCATCCCGAGCTCGCCGCCGAGCAGCGGTACCTCGATCGGGCGTACGGACGCCTCGACGAGATGCGCAAGGCCGCCAGCCGGGTCGCCGAGGGCTATTCCGAGGTGCGGCGAGGCGGCACCCACCAGGCCCGCCTCGAGCGCGACGCCGCCGCCGCCCACACCCGCCGCCGGCTCGCCGCCCTGAATATCGGGAACGCGCCCCTGTGCTTCGGGCGCATCGACCTCGAGCCCCGTCCCGTCGAGGACGGGGAGGAGCGGCCCGACGACGACCGCTTCTACATCGGACGCACCTCCGTCACCGAGGCCGACCAGACACCATTGATCGTCGACTGGCGCGCCCCGGTGGCCGAGCCCTTCTACCGCGCCACCGGCGTCGAGCCCATGGGGGTCGTGCGGCGCCGGCACTTCCAGACCCACGGCCGGGAGCTGCTCGGCATCGACGACGAGGTCTTCGACGCCGCCGCCGCCGACGAGGCCGGCTTCACGATCGTGGGCGAGGCCGCGCTGCTCGCGGCGCTGGACCGGCATCGCACGGGGCGGATGGGCGACATCGTCGCCACGATCCAAGCGGAGCAGGACGAGGCGGTACGCGCCGCGCTGTCCGGCATCCTCGTGGTCGCCGGCGGTCCCGGCACCGGCAAGACCGCGGTCGCGCTCCATCGCGCGGCCTATCTGCTGTACACGCACCGGCAGCGGTTGGCGTCCCGCGGCGTGCTGCTCGTTGGGCCGAGCCCGATCTTCCTCCGCTACATCGACGAGGTGCTCCCGTCGCTGGGCGAGGAGGACGTGCAACTCACGACCGTCGCCGGGCTGAAGCCCCAGCTGCGCGCCCGGGCATCCGAGCCGACTGAGGTCGCCGCGCTGAAGGGGGACGTCCGCATGGCGCAGGTGATCGCGCGGGCACTGCGCGATCGCGAGCGTCCACTGCGAGACGACCTCGTCGTCATGCTGGACGGCCACGTGCTCCGGCTCCGGCGAGCCGACTCGGTTCGGATCGTCGAGCGCGTCCGGCGCCGGCGGGGCACGCACAACGAGCGGCGCCCGGCCGTCACGCGCATGGTGCTGGACCACTTGCGGGAGCAGTACCGCCGGTCGCTCGTGGCGGCGTACGAGCGCGACATCCGCCGCATCGACCCCGACGCCGAGCTTCCGCCGTCGGCGACAGATGAGGAAGAGCTGCTCGACGTGCCCGTCGCGGCGGCGTTGGCCCGCGGTGAGCGCGCACCGGACGACTGGGAAGCGGAGCTGTCCGCGCGTCTCCGGCGCACGCCGGACTTCCGCGCTGCGCTCGAACGCATGTGGCCGGTGCTGTCCGGCGCCGAGCTCTTGCACGACCTGTTCAGCTTTCCGGCGCTCATCCGCTCGGCAGCCCACGGCGTCCTCTCACGGGACGAGCACGAGCAGCTCGCCCGGCCCCGCTCCTCGAACGTGCGCGAGGTGGCCTGGACCCCGGCCGACGTGGCCCTCGTCGACGAGGCGGACGCACTGCTCGGTCCCCCGGAGGCGGGGCGACCGCGCCGGCGGCGCCGGCGACGAGGCGCGTCCGACCGCGCTCTCGAGGACGCTCAGCGCGTCGTCGACGATCTCGGTTTGGGGAGCTACACGACCGCGGCCGAGGTCGTCGAGCGTTACGGCGGTGGAGCAGCGCCGAGTGAGGACGGCGTGGGCGAGCCGCGCACGTTC
>DASYQJ010000090.1:0-7159 GCA_036005605.1 Acidimicrobiia bacterium | reverse complement strand
GAGAACGCGTCGGGCGCGCCGTTCGTCGCCGCGCTCGTGCTCGGCCCCGCGCCGACCGGCCGCATGAGAGCGGTCGGCACGCGCGGCTCGTGGGTGACCGTCGACGGGCGACCCGCGCTGCGCAGCCCGCGGCCGGCGATGCGCTGGGCCGCCGGGATGCGCGGGGACACGCTCGACCTCATCACTGCCGGCCAGGCCCAAGAGAGCACGTTTACCGGTGTAGGAGGCCGGGGCATGCGACTCGAGGTCGCGCTGCTCCACCCGGTTGCGCATCGGACGCGCCTCCGCTGCGCGCTGGCGGTGGGCCGCCCGGGCCGTTCGGTGCCGGTTGAAGCCGTCGATCTCTCCTTGCTTCCCGACGCCACCGTGGCCGCCGCCGGGTGGGATGCGCAGCGGCGGCGCGGAATGCGCGTGGTCCTGCCCGATGCTCGGCTGCAACAGGCGGTCGACGCCGGGCGCGCCAATCTCCTCCTCGCTTCGGACGCGCGCAGCCGCCCGAGCAGCGAGGAGGTCGCAGCCCTCGAGGACTGGGGATTCGACGGCGAGGCGGCCTCGGCGTGGCGAAGGCTCGGAATTCGCGCCCGGGCACGGGCGTCACATCGCGCGCCGGACCCGACGCCGTGGTCGAGCATCCGGACCCGACTGGCCTCGGCGTCGTCCACGTTCACGTGGCCCGACGGCCCCGCGCCGCTGCTCGGGGCGGTGCGTGATCTCCTCGTGGGCGCCGGTGTGAGCGCGAGCGACGAAGACTCCGCCTCGCTGCTCGTCGAGCTCCCCGCCGAGTGGCGCGGCCAGAGCCTGGAGGTGCACGACGCGCCCACTCGCGCGGGTCGTGTCTCCTACGCCGTCCGCTGGCACGGCGCCCGGCCCGCGCTGCTCTGGGAGTGCGAGCGTCCGATCCGGCTCAGCGCGCCCGGCCTGGACCGCGCCTGGTCGACCACGGAGCCAAAGGGGGAGACGCTGCTCGCCGCGCCCGCGGGCGCGCCGGGCGACGCCGGCGGCCTCAGCTGATCGGGGCGTCGATCCGGAGCGTCGCGATCTCCCACGGCCGGAGCTCGACCGCGCCCTCGAAGCGCTCCGCCGGGCGGCCGACCAGGTCGACCGTCCAGCCGGTCACCGGCGCCCCGTCCTGCTCGACAGCGGCCGTCGACGGATCGGGAGACGGGTTGAACACGCGTGCCACCAATCCGCCCGGCTCGCGCAGCACAGCCGACACCCGGGCACCGTCCACTTGAAGCCGCGCGCCGCTGGGCTCGCGACGCGCGCCCGCCACCCCGCCGGCTCGGACGCGCTCGAGCGGGACGAGCACCTCGTCGGCGGCGTCGTAGAGGTTTGCATCGCGCCAGTCGCCGCGGTGGGGCAGCAGCGCGTAGTCGAACGCGCGACGGCCGAGCACCTGCGGACCCTCGAGCGGATACGGGTACCCGGCCGGGCTCGCCCGCATTGAAAGTTGCAAGCGGGAGAGGTACCCGGTCGCGCGCAGCAGCGTCAGCGCGAGCTCGCCGCTGTGTTTCGCGTCGTCGGTGAGGAGCTCGTACTCGAGCAGTCCGTCGTGGACGAGCGCGAGGCCGGCGCTCCCGTCCGAGGCGTCCACGAAGCGGCGCGACACGAACGTCGGCAGGCCGAACTCGTTGGGTCCGCCCTCGGCGGTCAGGCCCCGGTCGACGACGGCGAACGCGCACTCCGCGTGCGACCCCGTCACGGGTGCCGGCAGCGGGAAGTGCGCCCGCAGCCGATGGTCTCGGCACGGATTGTCGAGCTCGGTGTGGACGCGGAGGAACCGTTCGCCGGTGCGGAGCTCCAGGGTCGTGTGTACCGCGGCCGGGGTGGTCTCGTCGGCGCGCCGGGAGCATGAACGCTCGTCGCCGATGGCGTGCGTGGGCCACCGGTATGTCGCGTCGATGCGGACGCGAGCGCGCACGGGACCGGACTCGACCGCGGTGACATCGACGCGCTCGGGATGGTCGACAACGAGATCCTCGGCGGGCGGGGAGTAGTTGTACGTGTCGCCGCCGTCTCCGCCGTCCATCAGTCGTCCGAGGCCGCGCACTGTCAGGCCGTCGGTCGTCGTGATGGCGTACGTGCCGTCGCCATCGATCCCGACGTGGAGATGCTCGTTGTCGAGCGACGATGGGCCCGCCGCGACGGGCGTCGCCGGCCCTTCGCCGGCGGCGACCGTGTAGCTGCGCCACCCGAAGCCCGGCACGTCGTCGGCGGCGAAGATCGCCTCCCGCACCGGCGCCGCCAGGACCCGGAAGCGGAATGTCCTGCCGTCGTCGCCGAGGCCCACGAGCTCGTCCCGGAGCTCCGTCAGGTCGATGTGCGGCTCGCCCGGGTGGGCGCCCAGGAAGACCAGGTCCAGCGCGCCGTCGTCCGCCTCGGTCATGTCGTAGCGGCCGATGCGCTCACCGGCGAACTCGGGCCCGTTCATCATCTCGAGCACCCACCGCACCTTCTGGCCCGAGACGATGGTCGAGAATCCCTCGCCCGTGAGCGAGCCGAGCGCCTGGGTCGGACACGCCCGGCCGTCCGGCGTCACGAAGTGGAACGGCCCTTCGCCGGGGACGTTCACCGATAGCAGACCGCCGCGCCGCGCTTGCGTCGGGTTCACGACCAGGGTCGAGCCGGCGGGGGTGTCGACCTCGGTGGCGAGGTGCCGCATCGCTTCGCGCGCGAGGACGTCGCCGATCTGGCGCGCCTCGCGGTAGCGCACCATGACCTGGTCGACGACCTCGTCGTCGCTGCACGCGCACGACGAGTCGTGGGCGCAGTTCTCCACGAGCTTCTGCCACGCGATCCCGAGCAGCGCGTCGGGGTACCGGTCGGCCGGCAGGAGGAGCGCCGACAGCGGCTCTGCCCGGCGTTCGAGCGCGCGCTCGGCGACCGCGCACGCCTGGTGGACGTCGACGCGGTTCGACGCCACGCCCATCAGCACGTTGGCGCGCGCTCCCGATCGGAGCTCGCCCCGGACCGTCGACAAACCGTCGGTGGGTTGCTCCGCGACATATTCGGGGAGCGAGGTGACGACGAACCGGTAGTCGTCCTGGATCTCGTTCGCCTCCGCGACGACGCGTCCGAGCCACGGTTGCGGCATCTGGTGATCGGTGCCGTTCATCAACAGCATCGCCCCGCCGGGAAGGCGGGCGGGACCGAGCTCCAGCTCGTAGCTCCGTGCCCGCGCGACCAGCTGCTTGGCGTCGTCGGGCAGGTCGCGGCCGTTCGAGTACGACCCGTACAGGTACTCGGCGCGCACGCTCGACCCGTCGGGCGCTTCCCAGGTGAACGCGGTCTGTGTGACGCTCGACGGCACGCCCCGCCACACCACCGAGTGCTCGAATCCCGCCAGCCGGAGGATCTGCGGCATCTGCGCGATGTGACCGAACATGTCTGGCAGGTAGCCCACCTGCATGGCGCCGCCGAGGTCGGTCGCGCGGCGCTGGCCGAGCTGGAGGTCGCGCACGATCGTCTCGCCCGACACCATGAACTCGTCCATGAGGACCATCCACGGCCCCACTGACAAGCGGCCGGCGGCTGCGAGCCGCTGCAACGTCTCGGCCGCCTCGGGCCGGACCTCGAGGTAGTCGTCGACGACCACGGTCTGGCCGTCGAGCAGGAAGCGGGCGTAACTCAGGTCGCGTTCGAGGAGCGGGAGGAGCTCATCGAGCAGGCGGACGAGCCGGGCCCGGAACACCTGGAACGACGCGTACCACTCCCGATCCCAGTGCGTGTGCGGGACGATCCCCACTGTCGTCGGCGGCATCGGGCCAGGATACGGGCCGCCACCGTGCCCGGTCCCGGCGGTAGCCCACCGTCAGATTCTCGTCAGAGGTGCGTTTCGGTTCGTTCACGAACCGGCACCGATCGCGAAACGCGTCCCCCTTACGTTCCCCCTATCTCGCGCAGCGGGGCTGGAACCACGCGAGGGGGAGGGCGACGGCGCCCTTCACGGAATGGTCCGGGGGGTGCTCTCCACTCCGGGTCTCACGACAAGCAGGAGGACGATGTGAAACGGAAGTGGTTGGGCAGGAGCGCGGTCCTCGTGGCCCTGGTCCTGGTCATAGTCGGAGTTACAGCCGGGGCAGCGTTCGCGGGCACGGACCCGAAGCCGGTGTACAACCCCAAGGGAATCCCGGCTGTGACGGACATCGGGGTGAGCCTGAACCTGCTCTGGGTCGTCATCTCGGCGGTGCTCGTCATATTCATGCAGGCTGGTTTCGCGTTGGTGGAGACCGGATTCACTCGGGCGAAGCACGCCGCCCACACCATGTCGATGAACTTCGCGATCTTCGGATTGGGCTTCGTCGCGTTCTTCATCGTGGGCTACGCCTTCATGTTCGGCGGGTACACCGCCGGCGGGGTCATCCCCTTCGGGTACGACACCAAGGTCGGTGACGCACTCATCGGGTCGGGTGACTGGACATTCCTCTGGCACGGAGGGTTCTTCCTCACCAACCTCCCGAGCCTCGCCCTGACGGCACCGGTGGCGGCGTTCTTCCTCTACATGGTGGCGTTCATGGACACCACGGCAACCATTCCGACCGGTGCGATGGCAGAGCGGTGGCGGTGGAAGTCGTTTGTTGCGTGGGGCCTCTTCGTCGGTGCGATCTACTACCCGCTGTTCGGTGCCTGGACGTGGGGCGGCGGCTGGCTGGCGAAGCTCGGCAACAGCCTGCACCTCGGCTTCGGCTATGTGGACTTCGCCGGATCCGGCGTCGTCCACGCCATGGGCGGCATCGCCGGTCTCGCGGGCGCACTCGTCCTCGGGCCACGGCTCGGCAAGTACGGCCCGGACGGCAAGCCGCGTACGTTGGCCGCGCACAGCATCCCGATGGCGCTGCTGGGCACGTTCATCCTGCTCGTGGGGTGGTTCGGGTTCAACGCGGGCTCGACGCTCGCCGCAACCGACGTTCGCTTTGCGGTGATCGCGACGAACACCGCGCTGGCGGCTGCTTTCGGTGCGACGACCGCGATGTTCTACGCGATGCGCCGGCTCGGAAAGCCCGACCCCGGCATGATGGCCAACGGCATGCTCGCCGGCTTGGTTGCGATCACGGCGCCGTGCGCGTTCGTACAGCCATGGGCCGCGGCCGTCATCGGTGTCATCGCCGCGCTCATCGTGGTCGAGTCGATCTTGTTCATCGAGCGCAAGGGCGTCGACGACCCGGTGGGCGCGATCTCCGTCCACGGCGTCTGCGGCATCTGGGGCGTACTGTCAGTCGGCCTGTTTGCCAGCGGCCAGTACGGCCTCGGCTGGAACGGCACCGCCGAAGGCTCGGCGGCAAAGGCCGCCGGCGTGAGCGGGATCTTCTACGGCCTCGATCCCGGGCTCGGCCAACTCGGTGCGCAGGCCATCGGTTCTCTCGTGATCATCTTCGTGATGGGCGGGATCGCATACCTCTTCTTCAAGATCTGCAACGCGGTGACGAAGGGCGGTATCCGACCTGCCGAGGATGTCGAGCTCCAGGGCATCGATCGGGAGGAGATGGGCGTGATCGCCTACAACGACCTCACCCTCGCCGAGCTCGTGCTCGCCGGTGAGGACCCGGCCGAGGACAGGGTGCTCGCGAGCACCACGTCACCGGACCCGACCATCGGCCGGTAACAAGACCGCTCCGCGGCGGCTGCGGAGGTGGCCGGCGGGCGACGATGCCCGCCGGCCGCTTCGCGCGCGCGTTCGCGGGCGTCGGCGTAACCTTGTGGGGTGAGCCCGCCGCGGTACGTCGGCTCGAGCACGCTCCTGCGCTTGTGGCCGCCGGGTATGGTCGCGTTCGGGTTGATCGTGCTTCTGCAACCGGGTCGGGCGGGCGCGTTCTACGCGCTGGTGTTCGCCGTGTGCGCCTGGATTTGGGCGCGAGCGCTTCCGTGGCGCTTCGCCGTGCTCGACGACGGCATCGCGTTGTGGTTCCCGTTCGGGCGCCGCCTGTTCCTGCCCAAGGCCGAGGTCACCGTGCGCGTCAACACGGGGAGCAGCGTCGCATATCCCGAGGTCTTCCGGCGCTTCGGCTATCCACTCACCGATGGGATCCTCGAGCGCCGGCACAAGCTGTTGCGCGCCGTGCTCGTCGAGCACGGCTTCCGCGTCGCCTGACGGTCAGCCGTGCGCCCAGCGTTTCGCCATGGGACTGGGCTCGATCTTGAAGCCGACCCGCTCGAACCAGCCCGCCTCGTATGCCTGCTCGAAGGCGTGGTCCTCGGTCGCCTCGGGGACGGCACGGACCGCCGCTCCGGGGCCGCCCGGCGTCGCCTGTACGCATGCCGGTGACGGGTCGGTGAGCGCGACGTCGAGCTTGATGCCCACTCGCTTCTCGACCGGCTCCGAGGCGAGGCTGCCACCGATGTTGTTCGCGCGTCGGTCGCGCTCGGTGAGGAACCACGCCTGACCGGCCTTTCCGGCTCCACGCGCCGGCGCACCGAGGAACCGCCACTCGAGGAACCGCAGCACGGACGTGTGGTCGTACAGCGCGTGATCGACGTAACCACGCCGCGCGTACGGCGACGCGACGAGCGCCGGGACGCGGAAGCCCGCCTGCCCGAAGTTCTCGTCGTCGACGGGACTCGACCGGTTGTCCGGAAGCACGGGCGGCCGGACGTGGTCGTAGAAGCCGCCCCACTCGTCGTACATCACGACGAAGGCCCCCCGTTTCCAGTGCTTCGACCGCGCGAACGCGGCGAAGACGTCGCGGAGGAAGCGCTGGCCGGCCCGGATGTCGGCGCGGGGATGGTCGTCGGTGCGGTTGTCGCCGAGGAAAGCGGGGTCGACGAACACGACGCGGGGGAGCTTGCCCGCTTGCGCCAGCGCGAAGTAGTCCGCGATCGGGTGCGCGAAGGTGTCTAGCCGGCCGCCCCACAGCGCGAGCACCGGCAGGTCGGTGTAGTAGTAGCCGGCCGGCACTCCGGCCTTCCCGAGCCGGTCCCAGATGGTCTCCCAGTCGTACCCGCCGGTCGCGAACGGGAGCATGTTGGTCTTGTAGGTCCCCGACTGTCCCGAATGCAGGTATGCGCGATTGGGATACGTCGGGCCGAGGATCGACGCGTGCCACTGATCGAACACCGTGAACTCGCGCGCGAGCTGTGAGGTGAACGGCATCGCGTCGCGGCCGTAGTAGCCGAGCGCGAACGCGTCGTTGCCACTGGCCGGGGCGAGGAACCCGCCGTCGCG
>DASYQJ010000089.1:0-6026 GCA_036005605.1 Acidimicrobiia bacterium | reverse complement strand
CTGCCCGCGCCGGCGTGAGGGTCGGAGCCCGTGCTCCGCCAACAACGCCCGCACGGTTGCCGGCGTCAGCAGAGCCATCGACGTGACGGTAGCTGGCGTCTCAGGAGGCCGAGCTCGAGAACACGGCGGCCGCGTTGGCGGTGGTGCGGCCGGCGATCTCCGCCTCCGCCTGCCCGGCGGCGGTGGCGACGGCCGCGCCGACCAGAGGCACCAGCGCCGGCTCGTTCTCGCGGCCGCGGCGGGGCACGGGCGCGAGGTACGGCGCATCGGTCTCGACGAGCAGCTTGTCGAGTGGGGTGATGCCGGCCGCGGCGCGCACGTCGTCGGCGCCGGGGAAGGTCACGATGCCGCTGTAGGAGAGGAACGCCCCCAGATCGAGCGCGCGGCGCGCCTCGCCGGGCCCGCCGGTGAAGCAGTGGAGCACGGTTCGGGACGGCGGCCGCTCGTCGGCGAGGACGCGGAACGTGTCGTGCCAGGCATCGCGGGAGTGCACGACGAGCGCGCGGTCGAGACGCTTTGCCAGGCGGATCTGGGCGCGGAAGGCGGTCTCCTGCTCGCCGGCGGGACTGTGCAGGTAGTGCAGGTCAAGCCCGGTCTCCCCCACGCCGACCACCTCGGCGGACTGGGCCAGCGCCTCCAGCGGCTCCCATTCGTCGGCGAGCTTCGATGCGTCGTGCGGGTGCAGCCCCACGGTGGCGCGGACGTCGGGATGACGGGCGGCGAGCTCGATCGCCTGGCGGGAAGTCTCGAGGTCGGTGCCGACGCACACCATCTCGGTGACGCCCGCCTCGCGCGCCCGCTCGATCGCCCCCTCGGGATCAGTCAGCGAGTAGAGGTGACAGTGCGAGTCGACCCACGATGCGTGCATGGCGTTCGCTCAGCGGGCTCCGTGCACGCATCAAGCGGGCTCGAGGCGGGGGAAGAGCGGAGCGCCCTTCTCGAGGCGCGACCCGGCCGGGAGACCTCCCCAACCGGCGGCGTCCGGAAGGCGCGCGTCCTCGGGGCGACCCGACAGCCCGAGACGGCGCCAGAGCTCGGCGGCCGCGTTCGGGATCAGAGGTGACGCGAGAAGTGCGACGACCCGCAACGCCTCCAGGCAGTCACCCAGTACCTCAGCGGTCGCGGTCGCGTCGCCCGCCTTGTTGAGCGCCCACGGTTGGCGCTCCTCGATGTAGGAGTTGGCCGCCCGAATGAGCTCCCACACGCCGCCGAACCCCCAGGAGAAGTCGAGCTTGCCCATGCTCGTCTCCAACCGCTCGATCGCGGCCGCGGCTGCATCGACGAGCGGACCGTCGGCGCGCGCGTCCGGGACGACACCTCCCAGGTAGTTGACGGCCATGTTGAGCACCCGGTTGGCGAGGTTGCCGAAGTTGTTCGCGAGATCGCTGTTGTACCGGGCGAGCATCGCCTCGTAGCTGAAGTCGCCGTCGGGCCCGAACTTCTGGTCGACGAGGAAGTGGTATCGGAACCCGTCGATGCCGAAATCAGCGACGAGGTCGGCCGGCGCGATCTGGTTGAGCTTGCTCTTGCTCATCTTCTCGCCCCCGACCAGGAGCCAGCCGTGCGCGAACACGCACTTCGGCGGCGCTTCACCGGCCGCCATCAGCATCGCCGGCCAGTACACAGCGTGCTGGCGCAGGATGTCCTTGCCGATCAGGTGGTAGTCGGCCGGCCAGTAGCGATCGAAGCGGGCGCGGTCCTCCCCGTAGCCGATTGCGGTGCAGTAGTTGAACAAGGCGTCGAACCACACATACGCCACGTGCTTCGGGTCCCACGGCAGCGGGATTCCCCACGAGATCGACGTCCTGCTCATCGAGAAGTCGCGCAGGCCCTGCCGGATCAGGCCGAGAGTCTCGTTCAGTCGGATCTCGGGCTGTACGGCCTCCGGGTGCTCGGCGTAGTGCGCGATCAGCCGATCCTCGAAGTCGGAGAGCTTGAAGAAGTAGTTCTCCTCGCTGACGGGCTCGACGGGAATCCCGTGGATCGGGCACTTGCCCTCGACGAGGTCGTCCTCCGTGTAATACAGCTCGCAGCGGTAGCAGTAGAGACCTTCGTACAGGCCCAGCTCGATGGCGCCGTTGTCGTAGACGGCTTGAAGGAACTCCTGCACGGCCTTGTAGTGGCGAGGCTCCGTCGTACGGATGAAGTCGTCGTTGGCGATGTCGAGGACCTTCCACGCCTCGCGGAACGTCGGGCTGGTCTGATCCACGAACTCCTGCGGGGGAAGACCCTGCGCCTCGGCGGCCCGCACGATGTTCAAGCCGTGCTCGTCGACGCCGGTCAGAAAGACGACATCGTCGTCCCACAGTCTCCGCCAGCGCGTCAGCACGTCGCCCGCGACCGTCGTGTAGGCGTGACCGATGTGCGGCACGTCGTTCGGGTAGTAGATAGGAGTCGTCACGTAGAAGGGGCGCGGCATCGGCGCCTACGATACCGACGGCTCCGATACGCCCCGGCGGAATAGGGATCATGGCTCGACGCACTGGTGTTGCGCGGAAGGTCGATCAGCTCGGTCGTGTGGTCCTCCCCGCCGAGGTCCGCCGCCACTTCGGCATCAGCCCCGGCGATCTGATCGAGATCGGAGTCGACACGGACGCGATCCTGCTGACCAAGGTCGAGGACCGCTGCGTGTTCTGCGGCGGGACAGCGAACTTGAGCGAGTTCTCGGGCAAGCTCGTGTGCGGCGAGTGCGTCAGCCGCCTCGCCGCCGAGGAGGCTTCAGGCGCGTAGCCGCGTCGTAGGCACGCCGCCGCGGGACGCCCAGGGCGTTCGCGACGTCCGACGCGGCATCACGCGCCGAGCGGCCGTCGGCCAGCGCAGCCCGGACGGCCGCCTCGACCTCGGCGTCCCCGGGCGGCGCGCGCTCCGGGGCCGGCCCGACGACCACGACGTGCTCACCCCGGGGCTCCGCGCGCTCGGCGTGCCGCGCCGCCTCGGCAAGGGTGCCTCGCCACACGTCCTCGAAGACCTTCGTCAGCTCCCGCGCCACCGCGACCGGCCGGTGCGGCCCGCAGGCGGCGGCCAGGTCCGCCAGCGTGGCCCGCACCCGCCCGGGCGCCTCGAACAGCACCGTGGTGCGTGGCTCGTCGGCAAGGGCGGCGATCCGTGCGGCGCGGGCGCGGCCTTTCCGGGGGAGAAAGCCCTCGAACACGAACCGATCGCTCGGCAGTCCCGAGAGCACCACTGCCGTCAGCGCCGCGCTCGGGCCCGGGACCGCCTCGACCGGGAGCCCCGCGTCGAGACAGGCGCGGACCAGTTGCGCGCCGGGGTCCGAGATCCCCGGCATCCCCGCGTCGGTGACGACCGCGACCCGGTCGCCTTCGCGGATCTCGTCGACGATGCGCTCGGCGGCGGCGGCCTCGTTGCGGGCGTGCACCGCGCGGAGCCGCCGCCCGGCGGGGACCCCGGCGTGCGTCAGGAGAGCGCGGGTGCGGCGCGTGTCCTCGGCGGCGATGACATCCGCGGTCCGCAGCTCCTCGACCGCGCGGGGCGAGAGGTCGCCGAGGTTGCCGATGGGCGTACCGACGAGGACGAGCGACCCCACCGGCCGGTCGGTCACTCCTTCACTTCCACCGTGTCGCCGGTCTTGAGGCCCCAGCGCTCGAACGCGCCGGCTTGGGCCTCGACCGCGAACGCGGCGTTCGGGACGAGCGGTGAGACGCGCCACGGGCGCAGGCACGTGGTGCGCAGGACCACGCCGTCGCCGTCGCAGAACGCGACGTCGATCTGGAAGTGCATGAACAGCGTGTGCACGTGCCGACACGGCCGGAGCACGAGCGCGCCCTCGAAGTCCCGGCGACCGAGAAGACCGCGCCGCCGAGCGCGCCGGGTCTCCGCGACCTCGGCTGTCGCCAGCACGTCGCCTTCGCGCACCAGCCAGGGCATGCCGCTCAGGTTCTCCTGTCAGACGTTGAAGCGGATCTCGAGCACGTCACCGTCGAGCACCTCGTACTCCTTGCCTTCGACGCGGATCTTCCCGAGCTCTTTGGCCTTGTCCCACGAGCCGATGTCCAGGAGCTCGCGCCAGTCGATCACCTCGGCGCGGATGAACCCACGCTGGAGGTCGGAGTGGATCACGCCGGCGCACTCGGGCGCCTTGGCGCCGGCCCGGAACGACCACGCCCGCGTCTCGTCTTCTCCGGTCGTGAGGAACGTGCGGCGACCGAGAAGGTGGTACGCGGCTCGGGCGAGCCGGGGCAACACGCTCTCGTGCACGCCGAGGTCGGCGAGCAACGCGGCCCGCTCGTCGGGCGGGGACTGCGCGACGTCGGGATCGCCCTCGATCTCGACGCACACCGACAGCGCGTCGGGACCGAACGGCTTCGCCAGCTCATCGGCGCGGTCGAGACGGTCGACGGCGACGTTGACGACCACGAGCATGGGCTTGTTGGTGAGGAGGAAGACGGGGCCGAGCAGAGCCCGCTCCTCGGCCGTGAGGTCGGAGCGGTAGAGGGGCGTGCCGTCGCCGAGCACCGCCTCGGCGCGCTCGAGCGCGGCGACCTCCCCGGCCAGTGTCTTGTCGCCCTTCAGCGCCCGGCGCTGCTTGTCGAGGCGCTGCTCGACTGACCCGAGGTCGGCGAGCACGAGCTCGAGCTCGAGGGCTTCGAGCGCTTCGGCAGGGTCGGCGTCGTCGTCGGCGCGCACGACGGCGAGGATCGCGTCGCAATCCCGAATGGAGCCGAGCAGCCGGCTCCCGAGGCCTTCGCCCGGCTTTCCTCCCGGCGCGAGGCCGGGGATGAAGTCGATCTCGAACGTCGCGTGGACGCGCTTCTTCGACTTCGACATATCGGCAAGCCGGTCGACCCGATCGTCCGGCAACGGCGCGACACCCTTCGTGGTCTCGAAGCCGGTCGGGACGTCGATGCCGGTGAGCGCGCTGAACAGCTGCGCGTGCCCCGAGTCGGGAGAGCCGACGAGCCCGAGATGCTCCATCGCGCCTCAGGGTATCGGCGGCTCCTCGACTAGCGTGATCGACCTCATGTCGAAGAAGACGAAGAAGCGCCGCATCAAAGCCCGCCGCAACAGGGCGAACCACGGCAAGCGCCCCAACGCCGGGCGCCGCTAGCGACGGCGACAGAAAGTCAAGCCCGAGCGGGTCTTCGCAGCGTCAGCACCAGGACGACGACGGCCAGGACGGGCAGCGACCCGAGCAGGAACACATTCGCGACCTTGTCGCCGGTTGACGAGAACACGTCGAGATGGCGCAGGTGGTACACGAGGTGCGGCACGCTCCACGCCAGCCATGCGACGGCCACCGCGATGACCATGGGCCGGCTCAGCGTGATGAGCGCGGCGATCGTCACCACGGCAAGAGCGAGGTTCAGTGCGCCGAAGTCTCGCACGAAGTGCTCGTTGTACGGACCGTTGACGCGCACCCACTCCCGACCGAAGCCGGGGTAGTCGTCGTAGAACGACCGGGGCGCGAACGTCGCCCAAATCCCGAGCTGGACGCTCGCCGCGGCCCACACCACGAGCACGACGCGCACGACCCAATCACGCATGGCTGGCCTCCCGTTCGCGGGCGACCGCCGGCCACCCTTCTCGCACGCTGGGATAGCGCGGCGACCAGCCCGTGGCGTCACGGAGCTTCTTGTTGCTCACACGCCACGACCGGATCACCGCGGCGGCCGCCGATCCGCTCGTCAGCCGGACCAGCCACGTCGGCATCGGCCTCAGCTTCCGGATGCCGAAGGCGCCGGTGAAGGCGTCGAGGTAGTCCCGACGCGTCACCGGCTCGTCCTCCACTGCGTTGTATGTCCCGGAGGGTGCGTCGAGGGCCGCGACGGCGGCGCCGGCCACGTCGTCGGTGTGGACCGACGACAGGTAGCCCTCGGGCTTGCCGCCGACCATCGACATCCGCCACCGGGCGAGCCGCAGTGCCTCGCCCGTGCCGCGGGCGGTCGGGCCGTAGAACAAGCCGAACCGCAACACGATCCCCCGGCCGCCCCCGGCGGTGAACCGGTCGACGATGCGCTCGCCCTCGAGCGTGGGTCGCAGCATCTCGATCGACTCGTCGGGCGGCGTGG
>DASYQJ010000088.1:0-3032 GCA_036005605.1 Acidimicrobiia bacterium | reverse complement strand
CCACGGCTCCCTGCCGTTCAACCTGATGCGAAGCGCACCGGTCGTCGGCGTCAAGTACGGACTCAGCTGTGTCGGCTGCAGCGCCGCACTCATGGTTGCGATGCTGATCATAGGCATGTCGAATCTCACCTGGGTCCTCATCCTGAGCGGGGTAGTGTTCGTCTACAAGCTCGCGCCAGCTGCCAGCACGCGCCGAACGTTGCTGCTCTCGGGGGCACTCGGCGCGCTCGGAGTTGTCTACGCCTTAATGACGTGACGGCGCCAGCAGCCGTCTTGCTCGCTCCGCTACGAGGAGCCTTCTGGACGGCTCACGTCCGCGCTCGTGTACGCCCGTTGCTCTCGAACCGGGGATGCGGGCACGGCACTTGCCGTTCGTGATGACGATGGCAACCTTGGTTTCGGTGGTGGGCCCCCTGGGACTCGAACCCAGAACCTGCGGATTAAGAGTCCGTTGCTCTATCCGATTGAGCTAGAGGCCCGCAGCGGTCGACTGTACCAAACATGCTCTCGCGGCCTGAAGAGGGTGACCGAGGGGACTTGAACCCCCAACCCCCAGGACCACAACCTGGTGCTCTAACCGATTGAGCTACGGCCACCATGTGCGGGCGACACGCCCGAACTCCCGAATTCTACCGGCTCGCCGTGCGCCGACACCCGGGTCGATGCGCGACCGGCCGGGCTATTGACGCCCGCGCGGCGCCCCTGGCAGTATTGAACGGCCGTTCAAACGGGGGTCGCGAGGAGGCTGGCTGGCATGGCGGTTCGAGAGACCGTTGACCTCGACCTGGAGCGCATCGACCGGTTGATCGCCGACGAGGAGGCGAAGCTCGAGCCCAGGCACCGCGCCTCGATCGCGTACAGAGCCGTGGCCGCCCGCACCGTCGCCGGCGGGGTGGCGTCCTCGTGGCAGGATTCGCCGCCGCACCCAATCTTCATCGACCGCGGCCGGGGCTCGCGGCTCTGGGATCTCGACGGCAATGAGTACGTCGACTTCCACCTCGGTTACGGCGCGATGGTTGTCGGCCACGCGCACCCCAAGATCGTCGAGGCGATCAAGCGCCAGGCCGAGCGGGGGACGCATTTTGCGCAGCCGACGAAGGATCTCGACACCGTCGGCGAGAACCTCGTCGACCGGTTCGGCCTGCCGCTGTGGCGGTTCGCGAACTCGGGCACCGAGGCCACGCTCGAGGCCGTCCGGCTCATGCGCGCCGTCACGGGCCGCGACCTGATCCTGAAGATCGAGGGCTCGTACCACGGGCATCACGACTCGCTGATGTTCTCCGTCATCCCGGACCCCTCGAAGATCGGGCCGCGCGAGCATCCGGTCACGCTGCCGCAGGTGCCGGGGATCCCAGCCGCCTTCGCCGAGCTCGTCCGCGTGGTCCCGTTCAACGATCTGAACGAGGCGCAGCGGGCGCTCGACGAGAACGACGGAAGGGTCGCCGGCATGATCGTCGAGCCCGCGATGATGAACTGTGGCGTCATTATGCCCGAGCCGGGCTACCTGCAGGGCCTCAAGGACCTGCTCCACGAGCGCGACGCGTTCCTGGCCTTCGATGAGGTCAAGACCGGCGCGGCGATCGCCTACGGCGGCGCGGTGGAAGCCTTCGGCGTGACACCCGACATCGTCACGCTCGCCAAGGCGATCGGGGGCGGCGTGCCGTGCGGCGCGATCGGCGCGACCGAGGAGCTGTTCGCCCCCGTCGTCGAGGGCGAGCTCGACATGGCGGGCACGTTCAACGGCAATCCGCTCACGATGGCGGCGTCCCGGGCCGCGCTCACCGAGGTCCTCACCCGGGACGCATACGAGCATCTGAACGAGCTCCATCGCACGCTGCAAGAGGGATGCGAGGCGGCGATCGAGAAGCATCGCCTCCCCGCGTACGTCACCGGGCTCGGCGCCAAGGGCTCGGTGATCTACAGCCCCACGCGTGTGCGCGAGTACCGCGACACCGTCGGCATCGACGAGCGCATCACCTACCTCGCGTGGCTCTTCCAGCAGAACCGCGGCGTGTTCAAGTCGCCGTGGACCAAGCAGGAGACATGGACGACCTCCGTGCAACACTCCCTCGAGGACGCGGCTCGGTACGTCGCCAACTTCGAGGAGTTCGCCGCGGCGATCACCGCCTGAGCCGAACCGCCTGCCCGCGGCATATGCTCGAGGGCGTCACGCCACCCGCCTGAGGAGGGAGTCGTTCATGCGCGCTCCGACGATCGACGGTGCCAAGCTCGACGAGCTCATCGCCCGGGAGGAGGCGAGGTTCCTCGAGCGGCAACCGCGGTCGGCCGCGTTCCTGAAGACGGCGAGCCTATCGCTGGCCGGCGGCGCCTCTTGTTCCTGGCACAACCTGACGCCGACGCCGATCTACGGCGAGCGGGGCCGCGGGTCGCGCGTCTGGGATCTCGACGGCAACGAGCGCGTGGACATGCACCTCGGGTACGGCGTCATGGTCGTCGGCCACGCGCACCCGAAGGTCGTGGAGGCGGTTCGCCAGCGCGTGGGCCTCGGCACCCACTTCGCCATGCCGGTCGAGGACACCGTCGCGGTCGCCGAGGCGCTCCAGGAGCGGTTCGGGCTGCCGCTGTGGCGCTTCGGCAACTCCGGGTCTGAGGCGACCTCGGACGCCGTACGGGTTGCCCGAGCCGCGACCGGCCGCGAACTCGTCGTTCGCGTCGAGGGGTGCTACCACGGAAGCCCGGATGGACTGGACTTCTCGTACTGGCCGGATCTGGACAAC
The DNA here is from genome assembly GCA_036005605.1 of Acidimicrobiia bacterium. Lineage (GTDB taxonomy): Bacteria > Actinomycetota > Acidimicrobiia > IMCC26256 > JACDBD01 > JALZAA01. The sequence continues at coordinate 294 of DASYQJ010000088.1, read as the reverse complement.
CCGGACGCGCGCGACCGCTGGCGGGCGCAGCCGCACACGGCCGGGATCCCGGCGGCCTACGGCGACATGCTGCGCATCGTTCCGTTCAACGACGCGAACGCCGTCGAGCGGGTGTTCGCGGACGAGGGCGACCGGGTGGCGGCCATGATCCTCGAGCCCGTCATGCTGAACATCAGTGCCGTCCTGCCCGACGAGGGCTACCTCGCGGCCCTGCGCGAGATCACGCGCCGGCACGGCGCGATGCTCGTCTTCGACGAGGTCAAGACCGGCGCGACGATCGCGTACGGCGGCGCC
>DASYQJ010000087.1:0-7938 GCA_036005605.1 Acidimicrobiia bacterium | reverse complement strand
AACGCTCGGCGACGTCGAACATCGACGTGATGAGCGTGTCGGACAAGCAGTGCGGCGTCAGACCGAGGTCTACCAGACCGCTGTGCACAACGTGGTAGTAGTGCGATTCCGCCTCGACGCGGGGATTCTCGATGTTCTCGATGCTGATCTCGCCCGGATACGAGGTGGCCACCACCTTGGCGATGTCGTTGATCGTGAAGCTCTCTGTCATCTGGTTGAACACCCGGAACTCGCCACGTTCGGCGGGCTGCTCGGAGGTGAGTCGAAGGCACTCGACGGTGTCGCGGATGTCGATGACACCCCGTGTCTGCCCGCCCTCGCCGTAGATCGAGAGCGGCTCGCCGAGCACCGCTTGCACGACGAAGCGGTTGAGCACCGTGCCGAAGATGGCGTCGTAGTCGAAGCGCGTTGCAAGCCGGTCGTCGAGAGCGGTTTGCGGAGTCTGCTGTCCGTACACGACCCCCTGGTTCAGGTCGGTGGCGCGTAGCCCCCACACACGGCAGGCGAACTCGATGTTGTGGCTGTCGTGCACCTTGCTCAGGTGGTAGAAGGACCCCGGTCGCTTCGGGTAGAGCACGCGATCGGTGCGGCCCTTGTGCGTGACCTCGAGCCACCCCTCCTCGATGTCGATGTTCGGCGTGCCGTACTCACCCATCGTGCCGAGCTTGACGAGATGGATGTCAGGATCGATCTCCTTGATGGCGTAGAGCACGTTCAAGGTGCCGATGACATTGTTGAACTGCGTGTACACGGCATGCTCGCGGTCGATCATCGAGTAGGGCGCGGCACGCTGCTCCGCGAAGTGGATGATCGTGTCCGGGCGGAAGCGAACGATCATGTCGAACGTTGCATGCGCATCGGTCAGATCGGCGACGAACGTGTCGATCGACCGGCCCGTGTGCTCGTGCCACGCCTTGGTACGGGTGTGCAGCGGCTCGATGGGGACGAGGCTCTCGACGCCCATCTCGTGGTCGTACTGCCGCCGCACGAAGTTGTCGCCGATCGCCACCTCGTGACCGCGATCCGAGAGATGCAACGCGGTCGGCCAGCCCAGGTATCCGTCGCCGCCCAAGATCAACGTGCGCACTGTGCTCTCCTCCACCCGCGAATGTGTGCGTCTTGCCATGGGACGGTCCGCCGTGCTCCGAAGAGCAACGCTTTCTTAGCATGCGATCTTGAGAGCATTGTTTCGAGCGCGTGAGGAGATCGCGGGCCCATCGCTGATTGTTGACCGAGCTTGTCAGGAATCGCGGGCGTCGCGTTTCGTTCGATGTCGTTCCCGCAGCCACGTCATGGTCAGGACGCGCGCGTACCGAAATCCGTAGACAGGCCACCATCCCTTCTTCGTGTGGCCATGCGAGCGCTTCCGCATCGTCATCGGAACTTCAACGAAGCGAAACCCTTTGGCGAGCGTCTCCATGAGCAACTCCGACGCTTGGTACTGCGGCTGGCGCAGGGTGACGGCCTCGGTCACCTCGACCGTCATCGCGCGGAAGCCGGACGACGTGTCGGTGATGCTCTGGCCCGTCAACACGCTCGCGAGCCACCCGAAGAAGCGTGAGCCGGATCGGCGGATCCGGTCGGTCGTCTCCTGGCACCCCAGCCATCGCGAGCCCACGACGAAATCGGCGTCGCCGGCGGCCACCGGCTGCAGGAGCTGATCGATCTCGCTCCCGACGTACTGACCGTCGGCATCCGTCGTGACGATGAAGCGCGCCCCCGCGCCCCGGGCGAGTGCGTACCCGACGCGGAACGCGGCGCCCTGACCCCGATTGGTCGGGAACGTGCAGACGTACGCCCCGTGGTCCCGCGCGACCGGCGCGGTACGGTCGGTGTCACCGTCGACCACGACGATGCAGCTCGTCGGAAGGCCACAAGCCTCGGTGGGCAGCTCGTCGAGCACGGCGCCGATCGCCGCTTCCTCCTCGTAGGCGGCGATCACCACGACAACGGGCGTGAGCTCCAGTTGCCCGTACCGGGCGTGGAACTCCGCGATAGCCGCGTCGTCGTGTTCGTCGAGGTTGGGTGGCAAGAGCCCTTTCGTCATCGGGCAAAAGTACGCTGCCAGCGTGCCGAAACTCGATCCTCTGGCCGCGTTCCGTCTCGACGGGCGCGTCGCGATCGTGACAGGCGCCAGCTCCGGGCTCGGGGCCCGATTCGCACGGGTCCTCGACGCCGCCGGCGCGCGGGTCGTGCTCGCGGCTCGCCGGCGCGAACGCCTCGAGGAGCTCGCCGGCGAGCTCACCGACGCCCTGCCGGTCTCGTGCGATCTCTCCGACCCGGAGGCGCCGGCCGCGCTCGTCGACGCCGCACTCGGTCGCTTCGGTCGGGTCGACGTGCTCGTGAACAACGCCGGGATCGACGCGCTGTTTCCTGCGATGGAGGAGCCGGTCGACACCTTCCGCGACGTGCTCGAGGTGAACCTGGTCGCGCCCTTTGCCCTGGCGCAGCTGTCGGCGCGGTCAATGGTCGAATCCGGCACGGGCGGGACGATCGTGAACGTCGCTTCGTTGTGGGGCTTGGTCGGCGTGGGCCAGATCCCGATGGCCAGCTATGCAGCGTCGAAGGGCGGCCTCGTCAACCTCACGCGCGAGCTCGCGGCGCAGTGGGCTCGCAAGGCGGTGCGCGTGAATACCCTGGCGCCGGGCTGGTTCCGCACCGAGATGACCGAGGGCCGCATGTTCGGCGACGAGGGCTCGGAGCGCTGGATGCGGAGCCGCACGCCCATGGGGCGCGGCGGCGACGAGCACGAGCTCGACGGGGCGCTGCTGTTCCTCGCCACCGACGCCAGCAGCTTCGTGACCGGGCAGGTGCTGTGCGTCGACGGCGGGTGGACCGCGATTTGACTGCTCAGGCGTTCTGCAGCTCGTGCAGGTCGGCGACAACCTCGGCGGGATGAGCCGCAATCTCTTTGACCTCGTACGACTTGCGGACGACCCCGTCAGGGTCGATCAGGTAGCTGATCCGTTTGGCGAAGCTGACCTTGTCGGTGCCCGGGTCGCGGGTCTCGTACTTCACGCCGACCTGCTCGTCGTAGTCGGACAGCAGCCGGAACGGGAAGTCGAACTTCTCCCGGAACGCCTTGTTCGCCTCGGGCGCGTCGAAGCTGATCCCGAGGATCCCGCAGTTCATGCTCTCGAAGTCGGCGGCCTGGTCACGCAGGCCTTTTCCCTCGATCGTTCAACCGGGGGTGTCGGCCATCGGGTACCACCACAGCAGCACCCAACGGCCGCGCAGATCCGACAGGGTGACCGAATTGCCGTCCTGATCGGGAAGGGTGAAGTCCGGAGCCTCGGTACCGGGCTGCAGCACGGCGAGGCCTAGACCGTCGCCTTCTCGAGCACGTGCACCGCGCACGCCGAGCCGAGCCCGATCACATGGGTCAGGCCCACCTTGGCATCCTCGATCTGGCGGTCGCCGGCCTCGCCGCGCAGGTGCGTCGCGACCTCGTAGAGGTTTGCGACGCCGGTTGCGCCGAGTGGATGGCCCTTCGAGATGAGGCCACCCGAGGCGTTGACGGGTGTCTCACCGTCGCGCCAGGGACCGCGCTCGTCAATGAACTTGCCGGCCTCGCCCGGCTTGCACAGTCCGAGGTTGTCGTAGTGGATGAGCTCGGCGGTCGCAAAGCAGTCGTGCAGCTCCACGAGGTCGAGGTCGGACGGGTCGACGCCGGCGGTCTCGTACGCCTGGTTGGCGGCGTCGCGAGTCAGCGTGTTCACGTCCGGTTGCACCTGATCCGTCTCGGTCCACGGGTCGGACGTCATCACCGACGCCGAGACCTTCACCGCCCGCTTGCGCTGGTCGTCGGAGAGGCTCGCAAGCTTCTCCTCCGAGACGAGCACCAGTGCCGCGCTCCCGTCACCGGTCGGGCAGCACATCAGCAGCGTGTTCGGGTACGCCATCATCTCGGCGTCCATGACCTCGTCGAGCGAGAACTGCTTCTGGTACTGGGCGAGCGGGTTCAGCGTCGAGTGGGCGTGGTTCTTCTCTGCAACCTTGGCGAACTGCTCGAAACCCACACCGTCGTGCTCGCTGGCGTACTCCATGCCCGCCTGGGCGAACACGCCGGGCATGAGCGTGGTGCCGACGCGTCCCTCGACGCTCATCACCGAGCCGTATCGGCCCGAAGGCTCGAACACGTTCTTGTCCGAGCGGGGCGCGCTGCCGAGGAGCCCTGCCTTGCCCATCTTCTCCAGACCGACGGCGATGCCGGTCTCGGCCTCGCCCGACTTGATCGCCATGTACACGCAGCGGATCGCGGTGGCGCCGGTCGCGCAGGCGTTGGCGACGTTGTAGACGGGGACGCCGTTCTGGCCGACCTGCTTCTGGATGCGCTGCCCGACGCCGCTGGCTGCCTCCATGAGGTTGCCCGCGCCCATGACGTCCATGTCGGCCATCGTGACGCCGGCGTCGTCGAGCGCGGCGAGCGCCGCGTCCGCACCGAGGTCGATGAGGTCCTTGTCGGGGTACCGCCCGAACTTGGTCATCGACGCGCCCAGGATCCAGACGTCGCGCTCAGCCATCGCTTGCTCCTTCTCTTCTCAGGCCGGCTCGTAGCCGAACTGGACCGCCTCGGTGCCTTCGTCGTCGACGCCGGCGACGGTGGTCGTCAGCCGGACCTTCATGCCGAACTGCACGACGTCGGGGCTGGGCTCGACGTTCAGCAGGTTGGCCTTGACGACGCCGCCACCGGACAGGTCGACGATCGCCGACACGTACGGCGTCGGGACGCCCGGTGCGGCGCGGTGCACGATGGTGAAGCTGCGCACCTTCCCATCGTCGGCGAGTTGTTCCTTCGAGAACGACCGGCCGCTGCACTTGGCGCACGCGTTACGACGGTCGAAGTACAGCGCCCCGCACGTGTCGCAACGGTTGGCGACGAGATGCGGCGCGCCGTCGTCGAGCACGAGGTAGTCGACGATCGGAACCTGCTTGCCCATTCCCCCTCCTTCGCCCCGCGCACGCTACCGCAGACGCGACGGCGGGCTGGCAGGCACGAGGCCCACCAGCCCGTCGTCGCGCGTTGGGGCTGACGAATCACGCGACGGTCACAGGCTCCAGCTCCTGGCCGTTCGGCGAGGGATCAGCCGCGGGTACAGGCGTCGCCGGCTCCGGAGCCCTGGATTTGGCGCCGAGCCAGGCATAGCTCCCGCCGACGACCAACGCGCCGCCGACGATGTTGCCGGGCACCGTCCATTCGAGGTTGCGGAAGAGCATGCTCCACGTGCCGCTGCCGTCCAGCGCCGCGAGCGAGAAGGTCGTCATGTTGGCGATCGAGTGCTCGAAGCCCGAGGCGACGAACGCGAGCAGCGCCCACCAGAGCACGATGCACTTCGCGGCGTCGCTGCGTGTCCGTGACGCCATCCACAGTCCCAGGCACACGAGCGCGTTGCACAAGACCGCCCGCCAGAAGAGCTGGCTACCGCTGGCGGCGTCCTTGCCCTGGATGATCGAGCCGAGGAGCGCCTGGGCGGGGCTGGGCTTGCCCGGGGTGGCACCGATCGTGAGCGCGCCCGACTGGGAGACGGCGGCGGCGAACGCGATCGAACCGACGAAGTTGCCGATCAACGAGCTCACCCAGACGACCAGGAGATCGCCGATCCGGACGTCGCGCCGGACCATCCCCTGCAGCATCGTCATCGTGTTGCCGGTGAACAGCTCGGCGCCGGCGAAGACCACGAGCGTCAGCGCGACACCGAACACGGCGCCTTGGATGAGCTTGCTGAAGGGCGAGGCGGCGGAGACGAGCGGCGCACCCACGCTGATCAGGAGGACGACCGCGACGCCGACGTACGCGCCCGCGAGCATGCTCGCGATCGCGTAGCGCGGCAGGTTGCGCGCCTGATCTGCTTTGGTGCGCGCGAGCGCGCCGGCTTCGTCGACGGCTTCGGGCACGGGGATGGGCATCGGGGGTTCCTTTCGACGGGATGGACTGGTCAGGGACCGGACCCGGCGGTGACGAGCTGGAGCTCCTCGTCGCCGGGGCCGGGCTCCCAGCGGCGCTCGAGCAGCGTGGCGACGTGGGCGGCGATCGCGTCGATCCCGATGCGCCGGCAGGTGCGGCCGAGCGTCTCGCCGTCGTGCCGCAGCGCCTCCCATACGCCCACGAGCGCGTCCACCGCGGCGACGACGTCGCGCTCCCCCACCCGCCCGACGACCTCGCCGTGCTGGTGGCGCTCCAGGTCGGCTCCCACGAACACCTGGTAGCCGTCGAGCGCGTGGCCGTTGATCTTCACCTTGGTGCCCGCCAGCCCGATGTCCGCCGCCTGGTGCTGAGCACATGAGTTCGGGCATCCGGAGACGTGGACGCGCAGCGTCGAATGGCGGCGGAGCCCGTCGCTGGCGAGGAGCGAGATGCCGGCGTCGGGCGCGGTCGTGATGCCGAGCGCGCAGACGGCCGAGCCGGTGCACGCTCGCACGCGCGGCGACCGGCTGTCGCCCAGGATGCCCAGGGAGTGCTCGGCGAGGGCGTCGCGCAGCGCATCGACCGAGTCGACGGAGACATCGCGAAGCACGACGTCCTGGTCGCGGCTGAGATGGAGCGCGTCATCGCCGTACCGTTCGGCGAGGTCGGCGATCGCTTCGAGCTCGCGACCGCTGAGATCACCCATGGGCACGTCGACGGTGACCAACGCCCTTCCAACCGTGCGTTGGGGTCGCACACCAGCGCTCCATCCGCCGGCAGGCGCGGCCGCCAGCACGGCGGCGTTCTCTGCGTCTCCGAGCACGGAGACGGGCGCCGGATCCGGATGCGGACGCCGGCGGGCTTCGTCGAACGCAACCGACCATTCGGCGCGGAACGACTTCTCGCCGAGGCGTTCCACCACGTACTTCAGGCGGCCCTTGGCGGGATGGTCGAGATCGCCGTGCCGCACGAAGACGTCGACAAGGGCTTCGGCCGCCGCCAGTGTGTCGTCACGGGGCACGAACTCGTGGAGTCGCACCGCGAGGTGGGGCGAACGGCCCAAGCTGCCGCCGCCCCACAGCTCGTAGCCGGGCTCCCCGTCACGGACGACCGAGACGAACCCGCCGTCGTTCAGCAAGGCGTCGTCCCGGCAGCGCGGCGACCCGCCGAACGCCATGTTGATGCGGCTCGGCAGAGCGGTGTTCAAGGCGCGGGAGCGGCTGACGATGGCGGCCGAGACCGCCTGGGCATCGGGCAGGCAGTCGAACGGCTCGTCCAGGCCGACGCCGGCCTCCTCGGCGCTCATCACGTTGCGCAACGTGTGCCCGCACGCCGAACGCGTGGTCAGGCCAATCGACTCGACCTCGGCGAGCACAGCGGGCACCGAACGGTCGGACACCCAGTGGAGCTCGAGATTCTGGCGGGTCGTGATGTGGACCCAGTCCCGCGCGTGGCGCCGTCCCATGTCGACGAACCGCCGGGCTTGCTCGGGGTGCAACAACCCGCCGGGCACCCGGACCCGGATCATGAAGACGTGGTCCTGGAGCTGCGCGCACACGCCGTGCGTCTTCAGCGCGTATCGCTCCTCCGGCGTCAGGTCGGTGTCGCCGACACGGGCGAGCCGCTCGAAGTCGACCGGCAGGCCCGCTCGCTTCGCGCCGGGGATATCCGGAGTAGCCATGTGCGCACCGTACGGACGGCCTGCATCGTGCGAGTGTCCGGCCGATGACGGGTTGGTCTCGACAATCTCACGGTGCCGGTGCGTGGCTGTGAGATCCGCAGACGGTCACTCCCCCGCAACCTCGCCAGCGACGCGATACCCGCGCTTGGGGACGGTCTCGACCATGGCGCCGACCGCGCCCAGCCTGCGGCGGAGGCGTCCGACCGTCACGTCGAGCAGGTGATCGTCGGTGCTCGTGCCCCAGACGGCACGGCCCAGCTCCGAGCGCGTCGCAACCGCTCCGCGTCGCCGGAGCAGGCAGTCGAGCAGCCATCGTTCGCGCGTGGTCAGCCACACGATTCGTTCCTGCGCG
>DASYQJ010000086.1:0-2815 GCA_036005605.1 Acidimicrobiia bacterium | reverse complement strand
GAGAAGGCGGCGAAGCTCCCGGCCAAGCGGGCGTCGGAGGCCGTCGTGCGCATCGTCGGCAAGTTCGCCGGCGAGCGCGACGCGGGTGAGACGTTCGGCGAGTGGCTCGAGCGCTCGGGTGGTGCAGCCGCGGTCGGTACTGCGGTCAAGGACCTGGACGAGTTCCCGACGCCCGAGGAAGCACCCGAGTTCTACGTCGACTTCGACGAGACCGGCCCGTACGAGAAGGAAGTCGGCGACAGCGAGTGCGCCACATGACGGCCACGGCGGCGCCTATCCCCGACCTGGCCGAGCTCGCCGACGTGTCGGCGTCGCTCGAGTCCGCTCCCGCTTCGGCGGTGGTCGGTTGGGCGTGGGACCACTACGGCGACGATCTCGTGCTGGCGGCGTCGTTCCAGGACTGCGTGCTGATCGACGTCGCGGCGCAGGTTGCGCCTGAGGTCGAGGTCGTGTTCCTCGACACCCAGTACCACTTCGCCGAGACGCTCTGGTACGTCGACCAGGTCCGCCGCCGCTACGACCTCAACCTGACCGTGATGCAACCCGAGATCGCGCCCGACAACCGGTGGCAGCAGGATCCGGACGGCTGCTGCGCGCTGCGGAAGGTCGAGCCCCTGGGCCGTGCCCTGGAGGGCAAGGCGGCCTGGATGACCGGCTTGCGGCGGGTCGAGGCACCCACCCGGGCCAACGCACCGATCGTCTCGTACGACATCGGGCGCGGCCTGGTGAAGGTGAACCCCCTCGCCACGTGGGGCGACGACGACGTCGACGGATACGTGCGTGACCGCGGTCTGCCGACGCATCCGCTGGCCGATCGCGGCTATCGATCGATCGGTTGCTGGCCGTGCAGCCGTCCCGTCGGCAATGGCGAGGACGGTCGCGCCGGACGCTGGGCGGGCACCGACAAGATCGAGTGCGGCCTACACACGTAGGTCGTTCTCGACGATGACCGCTCCCGACCCCACCCCCCTGGCGTACGACGCCCACGGCACGCGCGCCGGCCGCGGCCACCGCCAGCTCTCGCACATCCACGCCCTCGAGTCCGAGTCGATCCACATCATCCGCGAAGTCGCGGCCGAGTTCGAGCGCCCGGTCCTGCTCTTCTCGGGAGGCAAGGACTCCGCGGTGATGCTGCGCCTGGCCGAGAAGGCGTTCGCGCCGGCGCCGATCCCGTTCCCGGTGATGCACGTCGACACGGGGCACAACTTCCCCGAGGCGCTCGAGTTCCGCGACCGGCGGATCGCCGAGCTCGGCGTCCGGCTCGTGGTCGCGTCGGTTCCCGCCGCCATCGCCGCCGGGCGCGTGGTCGAGGACCGCCCGGGCGCGTCGCGCAACCGGCTCCAGACGAGCGTCCTGCTCGAGGCGATCGCCGACCACCGATTCGACGCCGTGTTCGGCGGAGGACGCCGCGACGAGGAGAAGGCGCGGGCGAAGGAGCGCGTGTTCTCCCATCGCGACGAGTTCGGACAGTGGGACCCGAAGAACCAGCGGCCCGAGCTGTGGAACCTCTACAACGGGCGGCACCGGGCCGGCGAGCACCTGCGCGTCTTCCCCCTGTCGAACTGGACGGAGCTCGACGTGTGGCAGTACGTCGCCGCCGACGGCGTCGAGCTCCCCTCGATCTACTACGCGCACCGGCGCGAGGTGTTCCGACGCGACGGGATGATCATGGCCATGGGGCCGTACCTCCCGACGCAGGACGGCGAGGAGCCGTTCGAGGCGATGGTGCGGTTCCGGACGGTGGGCGACATGAGTTGCACCGCGGCCGTCGAATCCAGCGCGTCCACCGCCGAGGAGATCGTCGTCGAGATCGCCGCGTCCCGGATCACCGAGCGGGGCGAGACGCGCGCCGACGACCGCTTCTCCGAGGCGGCGATGGAGGATCGGAAACGCGAGGGGTACTTCTAGTGGAGCTCCTGCGGCTGGCGACCGCCGGCTCGGTCGACGACGGCAAGAGCACGCTCATCGGCCGGCTGCTGTACGACTCGAAGCAGATCCTCGAGGACCAGCTCGAGGCGGTCGAGCGCACGAGCCGCGAGCGCGGCGACGAGTACACCGACCTCGCGCTGCTCACCGACGGGCTCCGGGCGGAGCGGGAGCAGGGCATCACGATCGACGTGGCGTACCGGTACTTCGCGACTCCGAGGCGGAAGTTCATCATCGCCGACACTCCCGGCCACATTCAGTACACGCGCAACATGGTGACGGGCGCGTCGACGGCCAACCTGGCGCTGATCCTGATCGACGCGCGCAAGGGCATCCTCGAGCAGTCGAAGCGGCACGCGTTCATCGCGTCGCTGCTGCGGATCCCGCACCTCGTCCTGTGCGTGAACAAGATGGACCTGGTCGACTACGACCGGTCCGTGTTCGAGGAGATTAAGGAAGAGTTCACCGACTGGGCGAGCCGGCTCGACATCACGGACCTGACCTTCATCCCGATCTCGGCGCTGCACGGCGACAACGTCGTCGACCGCTCCCTCAACATGGAGTGGTACGACGGTCCCTCGCTCCTCCACCACCTCGAGGAGGTGTACATCGCTTCGGACCGGAACCTCATCGACTGTCGGTTCCCGGTCCAGTACGTGATCCGGCCCAAGAGCAACGCCCACCACGACTACCGGGGCTACGCCGGGATGATCGCCGGCGGCGTGTTCAAGCCCGGCGACGACGTCGTGGTGCTGCCCTCCGGGTTCACCTCGACGATCCGGTCCATCGACACCGCCGACGGTCCGGTCGACGAGGCGTTCCCGCCCATGTCGGTCACGATGACGCTCGACGACGAGGTCGACGTGAGCCGGGGCGACATGATCTGCCG
>DASYQJ010000085.1:0-1951 GCA_036005605.1 Acidimicrobiia bacterium | reverse complement strand
TCGTCGAGGTCGACGCCGAGACGGGCGCCGTGGAGCTGCAGCGCTATGTCGCCGTGGACGACGTCGGCAACGTGATCAACCCGATGATCGTCGACGGCCAGGTGCGCGGCGGCATCGTGCAGGGCGTGGCGCAAGCGCTCTGGGAGGGCGCGGTCTACGACGAGAACGGGCAGCTGCGGACGTCGAGCCTGATGGAGTACCCGGTTCCGAAGGCCGACTCGGTGCCGCAGATCGAGCTCGACCGGACGGAGACGGCAACCGACACGAACCCGCTCGGCGTCAAGGGCGTCGGCGAGGCCGGGACGATCGCGTCGACACCGGCGGTCGTGAACGCAGTGGTCGACGCGCTTTCGCCGCTCGGGATCCGGCATATCGACATGCCGCTGACGCCCGAACGCGTCTGGACTGCGATGCAAGCGGCGAAGAGCTGAAGGGAGGGGGAGATGTTCACACAGCGTCCAGCCGAGTTCGAGTATCACAGCCCGACGAGCCTCGACGAGGCGATCGGGCTCCTGTCGGGAGAGGACGCGCGTGCGCTCGCGGGCGGCCACTCCCTCCTGCCGCTGATGAAGCTCCGCCTCGCCGAGCCGGGCACGATTGTCGACTTGGGCCGGATCCCCGGCCTGGACGCAATCGAGGAGGAGGGCGACGCCGTGAAGATCGGGGCGCTGGCGACGCATGCCGCGGTGGCCGCGTCGGGTGTCGTGCGCTCGCGCTGCCGCGTGCTCGCCGACACGGCCGAGGGCATCGGCGACCTGCAGGTCCGGAACCGCGGCACGATCGGCGGCAGCCTCGCGCACGCGGACCCGGGCGCGGACTACCCGACCGTCGTCAAGGCGCTCGGCGCCACGATCACCGCCGTGGGTGAAGGCGGCGAGCGCGAGATCGCGGCCGACGATTTCTTCACGGGGATCTTCACGACCTCGCTGCAGCCCGGGGAGCTCGTGACGAGCGTCCGCGTTCCGGCCGTCGGATCTGGGACCGGGGCGGCGTACGTGAAGCATCGGCATCCCGCCTCCGGCTACGCGGTCGCGGGTGTCGCGGCCGTCCTGAAGGTCGAGGACGGCAAGTGCTCGCACGCGAGGCTCGTCGTCGGCGGGGTCACGGGGACGCCTGTGGTCGCGGACGATGCGGCCAACGCGATGATCGGCATCGCACCCGTCGACGAAGCCGCTAGCGCGGCGGCAGCGGAGAAGGTGCCCGCGGCCCTGACAGGAGCCGTCGGCGACACGTATGCGTCCGGCGACTATCGGGTACATCTGGCGACCGTGATGGCGAAACGCGCGATCGCTGCGGCGTTCGAGGCTGCTCGGGCCGAGTGAAGCTCGAAAACTCATTCGAGGTCCCGGCGCAGCCCGAGCAGGTTTGGGATCTGCTCATGGACGTCCATCGCGTGATCCCGTGCATGCCGGGCGCGACCCTCGACGAGGAGATCGACGACACCACTTGGAAGGCGACGATGGCCGTGAAGCTCGGCCCGATCGCGCTGTCGTTCAAGACCGACGTCAAACGGGACGAAGCAGACGCTGCCGCGCGAAAGACGAGGTTGTCGGCGAAGGCGCGCGAGGCGCGCGGGCGCGGCAACGCGTCGGCGACGATCGACTCGTCCCTCACTCCTCAGAACGGCGGCACGCGGGTGGACATCGCGACCGACCTGACGCTTGCGGGAGCCGTTGCGCAGTACGGGAGAGGCCTCGTGGAGGACGTGTCGACCCAGCTCGTCGGTCAATTCGCCGACTGCCTGAAGCAGCAGTTGGCGGGAAGCAAGGAGGAGGCGGCGGCCGCCGTGCAGGAGCAGTCGCACCCGGTCGGCGGCCTCCGGCTCGGCTTCGGCGCGTTATGGCGGTCGATCCGCGGCGTGCTCCACCGCGGCTAGCCCGCCGCTACACGTCTTCGTCGAAGACGACCTCGTAGTAGTCGACCGCGGTGCGGCGACCGCGCACGTCCTCGG
>DASYQJ010000084.1:0-39465 GCA_036005605.1 Acidimicrobiia bacterium | reverse complement strand
GCGGGGCTACTTCGAGAGCCCGTACCACGACGACCCCTGGATCGAGAGCCACCTCGACCTCCGCGACCGCGAGGGCAACCACCTGCCGGGGTACGGATGGGTGTTCCCGGTCGGGGACGGCACCGTGAACGTCGGCGTCGGGCTGTTGTCGACGTTCGCGGGCTGGAAGTCCGTGAACACGAGCCGTCTCATGGAGGCGTTCGTGGCCACCGCGCCGCCCCGCTGGGGCATCAGCCCCGAGAGCTCCTGCGGACCGCCGACGGGCGGCAAGCTCCCCACCGGCGGGTCCGTGCGCCCGGCGACAGGGCCGACGTGGGTCGTCGTCGGTGACGCCGGCGCTGCGATCAACCCGTTCAACGGCGAAGGCATCGCGTACGCCTACGAGACCGGACGGATCGCGGCCGACGCGCTGGAGCTCGCGCTCGCGACCGGCGACGGCCTGGCTCTCCAGCGCTATCCCGAGCGGCTCGAGGAGCTGTACGGCCTCTACTTCAAGGTCGCTCGCGCGTTCGTGAAGGCGATCGGGAACCCGGCCGTCATGCGCGAGCTCACCCGGGTCGGCATGCGCTCTCGCACCCTCATGGAGTGGGTACTGCGGATCATGGCCAACCTGCTCCGCCCCGACGAGCTCGGCCCCGCCGAGGCCGCGTACAAGGCGGTCGCCGCGCTCGTCGCCGTCGCGCCCGAGCCGTAGGCCGCACTCCGGCGCCGCGGTAGCCTGCCGCGCGCCAGCCCGGACGGGGAGCCGAATGACTGCCTACCTGCCGATCCTCACGATGATCTGCCTGGTCGTCGTGTTCATCGCGGCGTCATTCACGGCTTCGCAACTGCTCGGTCCTCGCCGGCCGAACGCGGCGAAGCAGGCACCGTACGAGTCGGGGATCGTGCCCGAGCAGGAGCCGAGTGAGCGGTTCCCGGTCAAGTTCTATCTCGTCGCGATGACGTTCATCGTCCTCGACGTCGAGATCATCTTCCTCTACCCCTTCACGACGATCTTCCGGAACTTCGAGCCCGCCGCGTACGGGCTCGTCATCATGGGCGTGTTCCTCCTCACGCTGCTCGTGCCGTTCGCGTACCTGTTGTCGACGGGCGCTCTCGACTGGGGCCCGGCGCGCAAGCTCGTCGACCGTGTGACTCCGGGTGTCATGCGCGCTTCGGGGAAGCCGGGTGCAGACGGCCTCGACCCCGCCGCCGTCGCACCTGAACGCGACACCGAGGCAGCCTAGATGAGCGCCAGCGAATCGTCCTACAAAGAGGCGACGGCCGCTTTGCCGACCGGCGCCGAGGAGAGATAGTGGGTCTCGAGCAGGTCCCGTACTCGTTCCTGACCGGTCGCCTCGAGGATCTCGTGAAGTGGGCGCGCCGCAACTCGGTGTGGCCCGCGACGTTCGGGCTCGCGTGCTGCGCGCTGGAGATGATGGCGGCGGGCGCCGCGCACTACGACCTCGCCCGGTACGGCATGGAGGTGTTCCGCGCCAGCCCGCGCCAAGCCGACCTGATGATCGTGGCCGGCCGCGTGAGCCAGAAGATGGGGCCGGTGCTGCGCCAGGTCTACGACCAGATGGTCGAGCCCAAGTGGGTCATCTCGATGGGCGTGTGCGCGAGTACGGGCGGGATGTTCAACAACTACGCGCTCGTGCAGGGCGTCGACCAGATCGTGCCCGTCGACGTGTACGTCCCCGGCTGCCCACCCGGGCCCGAGACGCTCATGCACGGCATCCTTCAGCTCCACGGTGAGATCCGCAGCGGCGAGATCATGAAGCGGCGCGCCCGCACCGCTCATGGTGGCGCCGCCATCCAGGTAGAGCAGCGAGACGGCACCCCGGCCGACAGCTTGGCCACCCGGTAGGACGGCGTCCCGAGGACCACGACGATGCCTGACGACGACGCTCGTGAAGACGCTCACAAGAGCGGCGACACGCGCGTAGAGGAAGAGGAGAAGGAGACCGCGCCGCCGCCGGACGACGAGGTGGCGGCGGCCGTGGTCGAACGGTTCCCGGGGACGGTGTTCCACCGTTCGCACGGCCAGCCCGTCGTATACGTCGACCGCGCGGTCTGGGCCGAATTGGGCGGGTTCCTGCGCGACGAGCAGCAGTTCACGCAGTGCCTCGACGTGACGGCGGTCGACCACCTCGTCGACGCCGCCCGGCTCTTCGTGCCGGGCGTGAGCCCGGAGCGCTTCGAGGTGGTCGCGAGCTTCCTCTCGCACCCTCGCAACCGGCGGATCCGTGCGATCTGCGAGGTGCCGGTGGAGGACGCGACGGTCCCGAGCCTCACCGACGCGTATCCGGGCGCGAACTTCGGCGAGCGCGAGGTGTACGACCTGTTCGGCATCGAGTTCACCGGTCACCCCGACCTCGCCCGCATCCTCATGCCGGACGACTGGGTGGGGTCTCCGCTGCGCAAGGACGACGCTCCCGCGCGAGTGCCCGTCACCTTCAAAGAAGACCCGAGGCCGAGATGAGCGACACCCGCGACGACTCCGGTGTTCGCGCGCCCGACGACGAGTTCGTCCCGGCCGACCCTCGCCTGACCCGGCAGACGGACGAGGGCGCGCAGGAGTTGCAGCCCAGCGAGCGCGAGCTCGTGGTCACCGGCGGCCCCTGGCCCGAGATCGAGGGCGAGGGCGACACGATGATCATCAACATGGGCCCGCAACACCCGTCGACCCACGGCGTGTTGCGCGTGATGCTCGAGCTCGACGCCGAGACGATCATCCGCGCCAAGCCCGTCATCGGGTACCTGCACACCGGCATGGAGAAGACGGGCGAGGAGCTCACGTACGTGCAGGGCGCGACCAACGTCACGCGCATGGACTACGCGTCGCCGCTCTCGAACGAGCTCGTGTTCTCGATGGCCGTCGAGCAGCTCCTCGACGTCGAGGTCCCGCCCCGCGCGACGTGGATCCGCATGTATTTGAACGAGCTGAATCGCATGGCCTCTCACCTGTTGTTCCAGGCGACCAACGGCTTGGACATGGGCGCGTTGTCGATGATCGTCTACGGCTGGCGCGAGCGCGAGGAGACGCTCCGGCTGCTCGAGAAGATCACCGGACTGCGGATGAACAACAACTACATCCGTCCCGGCGGTGTCGCCGCCGAGCTCCCCGACGGCTGGCAGGACGACACGCTCGCGTTGTGCGAGACCGTCGAGAAGGGCGTCTCCGAGTACGACGAGCTGCTCAGCGGGAACCCCATCTGGCAGGAGCGGCTGGTCGGCGTGGGCGTGATCACCACCGAGCAGGCGCTCGCGCTCAGCGCAACGGGCCCGATCCTCCGCTCGACCGGCTTCCCGTGGGACCTACGCAAGTCGCAGCCGTATCTCGCCTACGACGAGGTCGACTTCGACGTCATCTACACGCGGAACGGCGACTGCTACGACCGGTATCGCATCCGGCTCCAGGAGATCCTCGAATCGGTGAAGATCGTGCGCCAGTGCATCGAGAAGATGCCGCCGGGGGACTACCGGGTGCAGGACCGCAAGGTCACGCCCCCGCCGCGCGCCCGCATCGACGAATCGATGGAGGCGTTGATCCACCACTTCAAGCTGTTCACCGAAGGGTTCAAGGTGCCGCCGGGTGAGACGTACGTCGCCGTCGAGTCGCCGCGGGGCGAGGTCGGTTGCTATCTCGTAGCCGATGGCACGGGGAAGCCGTGCCGGCTGCACATTCGGGGGCCGTCCTTCTACAACCTCCAGTCGATGACCCCGATGATGGAGGACCGGCTGATCGCCGACGCGGTCGCCGTGATCTCGAGCGTCGACCCGATCATGGGCGAGGTCGACCGGTAATGGCCTTCACTCCGGAGAACCGGGCCCGCGCCGGCGAGATCGTCGCCCGCTACCCGGTGGCGAAGTCCGCCATCCTCCCGCTGCTGCACCTCGCCCAGGACCAGGACGGTTGGGTGAGCCCCGACGCGATGGAGGAGATCGGCCGCATCCTCGAGCTGACCTCGGCGCAGGTGCTCGGCGTGTGCTCCTTCTACTCCATGTTCAAGCGGGAGCACGTCGGGCAGCTGGTCGTCTCGGTCTGCACGAACGTGAGCTGTCTCGTGAACGGCGGGCCCGAGCTGCTGCGCGCGCTCGAGGACCGGCACCTGGACGACGACGACGTCTCCGTCGAGGAAGTCGAGTGCATCGCCGCCTGCGATCTCGCTCCGGTCATGCAGGTGAACTACGACTACCACGGCCCGGTCGACGTCGAAGCCGCGTCGACGATCATCGACGAGTACAAGTCCCGCGTTCGTACGCCGCGCACGATCTCGGGCACACGCGTCGACGCAGGAGCGGCGCGCTGATGCCAGAGACCCGCATCGTCACCAAGCGCCTCCGCGACCATCCCGAGGACTCGTGGACGATCGAGCGGTACCTCGCGACCGGGGGGTACGAGGCGCTGCGCAAGGCGCTCGGGATGACCCCCGAGGCGATCCAGGACGAGCAGGTGAAGGCGTCGGGTCTGCGGGGGCGGGGCGGCGCCGGGTTCGGCACCGGTCAGAAGTGGTCGTTCCTGCCCAAGGACGTGTACCCGCGCTACCTCGCCGTGAACGCCGACGAGGGCGAACCGTCCACGTTCAAGGACCACATGCTCGTGGAGCGCGACCCACACCAGTTGATCGAGGGCGTCGCGATCTCGGCGTTCGCCGTCGAGTGCCATCAGGCGTTCGTCTACATCCGGGGCGAGTTCGCCTTGGGGTACGAGCGGCTCGGCCGCGCCATCGCCGAGGCGTACGAGCGCGGCTTCCTCGGCCGGGACATTCTCGGATCCGGCTTCGATCTCGACGTGATCCTCCACCGCGGCGCCGGCTGCTACATCGCGGGCGACGAGACGGGCCTGCTGTCGAGCCTCGAGGGCGAGCGGGCGATGCCGCGCATCAAGCCGCCGTTCCCGGCGGTGCAGGGTCTCTTCGCCAAGCCGACCGTCGTCAACAACGTCGAGACGCTGTCCACCGTCCCGGCCATCATCGAACGCGGCGGTGACTGGTACGCCGGGCTGGGGGTCGGCCGGTCGACGGGCACGCGCATCTTCTCGGTGTCGGGGCACGTCGAACGGCCGGCCAACTACGAGGTCGAGCTGGGAACGACGTTCCGCGAGCTCATCGAAGGGCTCGCCGGGGGCGTGCCAGGCGGGCGCAGCATCAAGTTCTTCATCCCGGGCGGCGCGTCGTCACCGTGGCTGATGCCCGAGCATCTCGACGAGCCCACCGACATGGATCACGTGCAGAACGAACTCAAGTCCATGCTCGGGTCGGGGGCGATCATGGTGTTCGACGAGACCACGGACCCCCTGCTCGTCGCGTGGCGGCTGGCGAAGTTCTTCGCTCACGAGTCGTGCGGGAAGTGCACGCCGTGCCGCGAAGGGTCGGGCTGGATCGAGAAGATCCTGTACCGCATGTCGCACGGGCTCGGGCGGCCCGACGACCTCGACCTGATGCTCGACTTCGGCGACAACATCGTCCCCGGCCTGAACGCCCCGTTCGCGCAGACGACGATCTGCGCGCTCGGCCCCAGCATCATGTCGCACGTCGTGAGCCTCGATCGCTACTTCCGCGACGAGATCGCGGAGCGGATGGGCGCCGACACCCGGACCCGGATCCCGGTCGCGGTGCAGGGGGGAGGTGGCCGATGACCGACCAGCCGATGAGCCAGTGGCCGTCGGAGTGGGAGTACGTGCTGCCCGTCCGTCCCGGCCCCGACGAGGTCACGATCACGGTGGACGGCCGCGAGGTGCAAGTCCCGAACGGCGAGCTGCTCATCAAGGCGGCCCAGGAGCACGGCACCTACATCCCGCGCTTCTGCTGGCACGACCGCATGAAGCCTGTCGGCATGTGCCGCATGTGCCTGGTCGAGGTCGAGGGCCTGCGCGGGCTCCAGATCGCGTGCGCGACGCCGGTGTACGACGGCATGGTCGTGCACACGCAGAAGGACAACGTGCGCAAGGCCCAGGACGGCGTCCTCGAGTTTCTCCTCATCAATCATCCGCTCGACTGCCCGGTCTGCGACCGCGGCGGCGAGTGCCCGCTCCAGGACCAGACCCTGGCGTTCGGGCCGGGCGAGTCGCGGTACATCGAGGAGAAGCGCCACTTCGAGAAGCCGATCCCGATCAGCGACCTCGTGCTGCTCGACCGCGAGCGCTGCATCCAGTGCGGGCGGTGCACACGCTTCGCCGCCGAGATCGCCGGCGACCCGCTGATCGACTTCGGCGGCCGCGGCGACCTCACCGAGGTGATCACGTATCCCGACGACCCGTTCACGTCGTACTTCTCCGGGAACACCGTGCAGATCTGCCCGGTGGGGGCGCTCACGGCCAAGCCGTACCGATTCGCCGCCCGGCCGTGGGACCTCACGACCTCCGAGACGTCGTGCGTGACGTGCGCGGTGCAATGCCGCGCCGCGGTGCAGTCGTCGTCCAACCGCCTCGTCCGCCTGCTCGGCGTCGACTCGGGGCCGGTGAACGAGGGCTGGCTGTGCGACAAGGGCCGGTACGGGTACGAGTGGGTGCACGCCGACGACCGCGTGCGCGTGCCGATGGTGCGCGAGCAGGGCGACCTCGTCGAGACGTCGTGGCCCGAGGCGCTCGACGCCGCCGCCGCCGGGCTGCGCAAGGTCCTCGACGTGCACGGCCCCGAAGGCGTCGCCGTCCTCGGCGGCGGACGCGGCACGAACGAGGATGCGTACGTCTGGTCCCGCTTCGCGAAGGGCGTCCTCGGCACCGACAACGTCGACGCCCAGCTCGGTGACGGGCTGCCCGCCGACATCATGCTCGGCCTACCGCGGGCGACGATCGCCGACTGCGATCGCGCCGCCGCGATCGTGCTCCTCGCGCCCGACCTCAAGGAGGAGCTGCCCGTGCTCTTCCTCCGGGTCAGGAAGGCGGCCGAGGACCTCGGCGTGCCGCTGATCGACGTCGCGCCGTGCGACAACGGCCTCACGGGGAATGCGGACGCCGTCGTCCGCTACGTCCCCGGCGAGGTGCACGAGGTCATCGCCGGCCTCGTCCGGGCGTTCGACGGGGATCGCACCGGCGACGATCAGATCGACCGTGCCGGTTCCCTCCTCGCCGGTCGGGACGGCGACGTCGTGGTGATCCTCGGCCGCCCGTCGCTGGCCGAGGCGCCCGACTCGGTCGTGCGCGCGGCCGCGCCGCTCGCGGCGCGCCCCGGCACGCGGTTCCTCTCGGCGCTCCGCCGTTCGAACGTGCACGGCGCCCTTGATCTCGGGCTCGCGCCCGGCTTCCTGCCCGGGCGCGTCACGCTCGATGCCGGGCGCGAGCGCTTCACCGACGCGTGGGGTGCCGTTCCCGAGCGCCGGGGACTGGACGCCTCCGGGATCCTCCAGGCCGCGGTAGACGGGCAGCTGCACGGGCTCGTGCTCCTCGACGCCGATCCCATCGCCGACTTCCCGGACCGCCGCCTCGCCCGCGACGCGATCGCAAACGTCGACTTCGTGATCGCGTGCGACGCCTTCCTCACCGAGAGCACCCGGGCGGCGAACGTGTTCCTCCCCGTCACGGTGTGGGCCGAGAAGCTCGGCACGGCCACCAACATCGAGGGGCGCGTCCAGCGCCTCTCGCAGCAGATCTCACCCGAGGGCACGGTGATGGCGGACTGGCGCATCGCCGCCGAGCTCTCGGCGCGCTTCGACGCCGATTTCGACCTCGAGACGGTGCCCGAGGTGCAGGACGAGATCGCCCGCGTCGCGCCTGCCTTCGCCGGCGTCGACGCCGGTCTGATCCGGCGCGCCCGGGACGGCGTCGTCCTGCCGCTCGGCGATCACCACGACGAGCTGGTCCTCGACGCCGCCGGCCGGCCGATCACGGACGCATCGTGGGAGCCGATCCTGCCGGGAACGATCTCCTCCGAGGAGGCGCTCACGTCGCACGTCGGCACCGGCGTGGTCGAATCCACCGGGACGGGGTCGACCACGACCGTGAAGCCGGGCCTGACCGAAGTCGAGGGGCCGGCCGGGTCGCGCGCCGAAGCGGAGGCGCTCGGCAGCGCGGCGCGCGACGAGGTCGCCGCCGGCCCGCCGTTGCATGAATGGGACCGGACCACGGGAAGGGCGCCCGCCCAGGCGCGCGATGCATACGCGCTCCGGCTCGTGTCCGGCCGGAAGCTCTACGACGCCGGACGCGTGAGCGCGGCGTCGCCGTCGCTGGCGCCGCTCGCGGCGGGCGCCACGCTGCTCGTCCACCCGAGCGATCGCGACCGGATCGGTATCCCCGACGGCGACGAGGTGCAGGCCACCAGCGGACGCGGCTCCGTGGTGCTGCCCGTGCGCTCCGCGCCCGGCATCCCGCGCGGCGTCGCGTTCCTCGCGTTCAACCAGCCGGGCCCGGGCGCCGGCGACCTCATCGACGCTACCGCCGCCGTGACGGACATCCGGTTGGAGATGGTGGAGACGCGTTCGTGACGTTCACCGACCCGCTCCTCGGCGGCGACATCGACCTGACGGTCGTTCTGATCGTCATCGGCAAGACGATCGTCACGTTCGCCCTGCTCTTGATCGCCGTCCTCTTCTACATCTGGTTCCTGCGCAAGGCCATCGCGGACATGCAGAACCGGGTCGGTCCGGACAACGCCGGCCCGTTCGGGATCCTCCAGACCCTCGCCGACGGCATCAAGCTGTTCTTCAAGGAGCAATCGATGCCGAGGAGCGCCGACCGGCCCGTCTTCCTCATCGCGCCGTACCTGTCGATCCTGCCGGCGTTCCTCGCCTTCAGCATCGTGCCCATCGGCGGCCTGGTGAGCATCGCCGGCCACGAGACGTTCCTGCAGCTGGCGGAGCTGCCGGTCGGCGTGCTCTGGCTGCTGGCGATGTCCGGCCTGGGCCTGTACGGCGTCCTCCTGGCAGGGTGGTCGTCGGGCTCGAAGTACCCGCTCCTCGGCTCGGTGCGGGCGTCGGCCCAGCTCTTGAGCTACGAGGCCGCGTTCAGCCTTGCGGTGGTCGGCGTGCTGATTCAGTCCGGCACGCTGTCGACGCGGGGGATCGTCGAAGGACAGGCGTGGACCGGCAGCTTCCTGCACGGCCTCGGCCAGTGGTACGTGCGGCCGGCGATCGTCGCCTTCGTGATCTTCCTCATCGCCGCTATCGCCGAGACGAACCACCCGCCGTTCGACCTCGTCGAAGCGGAACAGGAGCTCGTGGGCGGATTCCACACCGAGTACACGGGGATCCGCTTCGCGATCTTCTTCCTCGCCGAGTTCATGAACGTGATCACGATGAGCGCGATCGCGGTCACGTTGTTCCTCGGCGGCCCCGCAGGCCCCAAGCTCGGCTTCCTCGACGCGACCAGCACGATCAACGTGTGGGTGATGCCGGTCTTCTGGTTCATGCTCAAGCTGCTGGTGCTGCTGTACGGCACTGTGCTGATACGCGCCACGCTGCCGCGCCTGCGCTACGACCAGCTGATGGACATCGGCTGGAAGTACCTGATCGAGATCGCGTTCCTCTGGCTGATGGTCTCGGGCATCGTCGTGATCGGACGCCAGGAGGGCTGGAACCTCTGGATCGTCGTGCCCGCCGCCGCCGTCGGGGCCGTTCTCGTCTACCTGGTGCTGTACGCGTCGATGGCGAAACCGGGCGAGCTCGAGCAGCAGGAGCAGATCCGCTGATGAGCGTGCTCGACCTTCTCCGCGGCTTCACCATCCCGCTCCGGCAGGTTTTCCGCCCGCGGGTCACGGAGTTCTTCCCGAAGGAGAAGCGCCCGAAGCCCGAGCGCCTGCACGGCCGGCACGTCCTCAACCGCTACGAGGACGGCATGGAGAAGTGCATCGGCTGCGAGCTGTGCGCGGGCGTGTGCCCGGCGCGGTGCATCTACGTGCGCGGCGCCGACAACCCGCCCGACGCGCCGGTCGCACCCGGTGAGCGGTACGGGTTCGTGTACGAGATCAACTACCTCCGCTGCATCCACTGCGACATGTGCGTCGAGGCGTGCCCGACCGAGGCCATCACCGAGACGAAGCAGTTCGAGTTCTCGTTCACCAATCGCGAGGACGCGATCTACACGAAGGACGAGCTGCTCGTCGACGACGAAGGTCACGCCCGCCGGCTGCCGTGGGAGCTGTGGCTCGGCAATGAGGACGACGACACGAGCGCCTGGATGCGGGCGACGTCACCGTCGGGCGACGCCGGCTACGAGGGGAAGGTCGGCTGGTCGGCCGAGCTCGGCTACGGCATCCGACCGCCTGAGAAAGGCCAGAGCGGGTGACCGTCGAGGCGGTCGTCTTCTTCTTCGCTGCCGCGCTCGCGCTCGGTGGCGCTCTCGGCGTCGTGGTGGGGCGCAACCCGGTTCATTGCGCGCTCCTGCTCGTGGTGACGCTGGTGGCGGTGGCGATCTTCTTCCTGCTCCAGGACGCGCAGCTGGTCTTTGCCGTGCAGATCATCGTGTACGCCGGCGCCATCGTCGTGCTGTTCCTGTTCGTGATCATGCTTCTCGGCGTCGACAAGGAGGAGTCGCTCCGGGACCCGATCCCGTACCAGCGGCCGGCAGCGGTGGCCTTGGGAGCGATCCTGCTCGCCGAGATCTTCGTGCTCGCCGGGCGCACGTGGGCGACCGGAGCGACGTCGGCGCGGGGCTCGCTGCGCCGGCGGGTCGACGGGCAGGACCTCGGCAACATCCAGCGGGTCGCCCGGACGCTGTTCACCGACTTCCTCTGGGCGTTCGAGCTCACGGCCGTCCTGCTCGTCATCGCGGTCGTGGGCGCGGTCGTGCTCGCCCGCCGCAGCGGCCAGCGCGCCCAGCTCGACGAGCACGAGCGCGCCATCGAGGAGGGGATCACCGAGGCCGAGCTGAGCGAAGCCGCGGAGGAGGACGAGGAAGAGGTGGTGACGCCGTGAGCCTCGCCGCCCTCGACATCACCCCGAACTACTACCTAGTCGTCGGCGCGTTGCTGTTCACGATCGGCGCCGTAGGGCTGCTCCTGCGGCGCAACGTGCTCGTGATGTTCATGTGCGTCGAGCTCATGCTCAACGCCGCGAACCTCACGTTCGTGACGTTCTCGCGCGTGCTCGACGACGTCGGTGGCCAGGTGATCGTGTTCTTCACGCTCGTGGTGGCGGCGGCCGAGGTCGCGATCGGGCTCGCGATCATCGTCGCCATCTTCCGGCGGCGGCGGGGCGCCACCGCCGACGATGTCCGGCTGCTGAAGGGCTGAGGGTGGACGCCCGCGACCTGCTCGATCTCGTCTGGATCGTCCCCGCGCTCCCGGCCCTGGGCGCGGCGATCCTGTTGCTGGTCGGCCGGCGCCTCGGCGAGCCCAAGGCCGGGTGGCTCGCCACGGGCTTGATGGCGCTGTCCTTCGCGTGGTCGGTCGTGATGCTGCTCGCGCTGCGGGACGTCGAGCCGCGCACGAACACTGTCGACCTCTTCACGTGGTTCCCGACCGGCGGGCTCCAGGTGAAGCTCGGCTTCCTCGCCGATCCGCTCTCGATCACGTTCATCCTCTTCGTGACCGGCGTCGGCACGCTCATCCACCTCTATTCGATCGGCTACATGCACGGCGACGAGAACTTCGGGCGGTTCTTCGCGTTCATGAACCTGTTCTGCGCATCGATGCTCGTCCTCGTGCTCGGCTCGAGCTTCCTGGTGACGTTCCTCGGCTGGGAGGGCGTGGGCCTCTGCTCGTACCTGCTGGTGTCGTTCTGGTTCCAACGCAACTCGGCCGCGGTGGCGGGCAAGAAGGCGTTCATCACCACGCGCGTCGGCGACTTCGGGTTCATGGTCGCGATGTTCCTGATCTTCGCCGAGCTTGGATCGCTCGACTACGGCGCGATGTCCGCGGGTGCCCACACGCTCGCCGCCGGGACGGCCACCGCCATCGCGCTCCTGCTGTTCCTCGGCGCCGTCGGCAAGAGCGCGCAGTTCCCGCTGCACGTGTGGCTGCCCGACGCCATGGAGGGCCCCACCCCGGTGTCGGCGCTCATCCACGCGGCGACGATGGTGACTGCGGGTGTCTTCCTCGTCGCCCGCGCCCATCCGTTCTTCGAGGCGAGCGGCGGCTCGGCGCTCACAGTGGTGTCGATCATCGGCGCGGTTACCGCTCTATTGGCGGCGACCGTCGCGCTCATCCAGGTCGACATCAAACGCGTGCTGGCGTACTCGACGATCAGCCAGCTCGGCTACATGTTCCTCGCCCTCGGCGTGCGCGCGTACGCGGCCGCGATCTTCCTCGTCGTCGCGCACGCGTTCTACAAGGCCACTCTCTTCCTCGGCGCCGGGTCCGTGATCCACGGGAATGCCGACAACCAGGACATCCGAACGATGGGCGGGATGCGGAAGTACATGCCCTACACCGCTCTCGGATTCATCATCGCCTGGCTCGCGATCGCCGGCGTCCCCCCGTTGGCCGGCTTCTGGGCGAAGGACGAGGTCCTTTCCCGTGCCTTCTTCGCCGGTGACTACGGCGTCTGGGTGGTCGGCACGGCCGCCGCACTGCTCACCGCGTTCTACATGACCCGAGCCGTCTGGCTCGTGTTCTTCGGCAACGAGCGTTTCCAGGCCGTCGAGCCGGCGGCAGAAGCCGAGGAGCACGGCTTCTCGCTCGAGTCTCCGACCGTGCCCGCGTACGTGCCGCCCAAGGCGCCGCGCCTGACGCACCCGCCCCACGAGTCGCCGGTGACGATGACCTTCCCCATCGTGGCGCTGGCCGGGTTGGCTGCCATCGGGGGGCTCTTGAGCCTTCCGTTCAAGGGCGTCGAGTTCCTCAACGACTGGCTGGAACCCGTCTTCGAGGACGCGCAGAAGATCGACGTCACGTCGTTCGTGGCGGCGACGACGCTGGAGGGGATCTCGGTGGTCTTCGCCATCGTCGGGCTCGCGATCGCGGTGGCCTGGTACCGACGCGGCATCCCGTCGCCCGAGGGTGATCCACTGCCGGAGCGGCTCGGCTTCGCCGGCCGCTTGTTCCAGCACGCCTACTACTTCGACGAGGCCATCGCGAACCTGGTGCGCGGCCCGGTGACGCGCGGCGCCGAGTGGCTGAACCGGGGCTTCGACCTCGGGATCATCGACGGCGCCGTCAACGGCGTAGCGACGCTCGTGCGGGAGTCCGGGGGCCGCCTCCGGCGTGTCCAGACGGGACTGGTGCGCAACTACGCCCTTGCCGTCGTGCTGGGCGCCGTCGCGGTCATCGTGTTCCTCGCGGTCAGGGCGGGTTGATGCACGACGTCGGGTTCCCGCTGCTCACGTTCATCATCTTCACGCCCCTCGCCGGCGCGGTACTCGTCGCCGTGCTTCCCCGGCGGCGACCCGAGATCGTGCGCGCCGTCGGGTACGTCGCCACCGCAGCCGAGCTCGGGTTCGTCGGCTATCTCCTGTACAGCTTCGACACGAGCGCGTCCGGCTACCAGTTCGTCGAGAACCATCCATGGATCGACACGTTGGGTGTCCGCTACGTCGTCGGCGTCGACGGCATCAGCCTCTTCATGGTCGCCCTCACCGCGCTGCTCTTCCCGATCGGGTTGCTGGCGTCGCAGACGATCAGGGAGCGCCTGAAGTCGTACACGATGTGGATGCTCGTCCTGGAGTCCGCGTTGCTCGGCGTGTTCCTCAGCCTCGACCTCGTCCTCTTTTTCGTGTTCTTCGAGATCGTTCTGGTGCCGATGTACTTCATCATCGCCGGCTGGGGCCACGACCGGCGCGTATACGCGGCGCTCAAGTTCTACCTCTACACCGCGCTCGGCTCCGCGTTCCTGCTCGTCGGGTTGTTGACACTCGCGTTCCTGCACGCCCAGGACCACGCGCTCACATTCGACCTGCGGACGCTCACCGCGTGGGCGCCCGGCGGCCTCTCGGACGGCACGGCCAAGGTGCTGTTCCTGGCGTTCTTCGCCGCGTTCGCGGTCAAGGTGCCGCTGTTCCCGTTACACACCTGGCTGCCCGACGCGCACACCGAGGCGCCGACCGCGGGGTCCGTGATCCTTGCCGGCGTCCTGCTGAAGATGGGTACCTACGGGTTCCTGCGGTTCTCTCTCCCGCTGTTCCCCGACGCCACGGTGTTCTTCGCCCCGATGCTGCTCGTGCTCGCAACGATCGGGATCATCTACGGCGCGGTGGTGGCGGCCATGCAGCCGAACCTGAAACGGCTGATCGCCTATTCGTCGGTCGCGCATCTCGGCTTCGTCGTGCTGGGGATCTTCGCCCTCACCACCCAGGGCCTCGAGGGCGGCGTGTTCACGATGATCAGCCACGGTCTCACGACGGGCGCGCTGTTCCTCCTCGTGGGGTTCCTCTACGACCGGCGGCACACGTTCAGCATCTCCGACTTCGGGGGGCTCTGGAAGGCGGCGCCGATCTTTGGCGGGATCTTCCTGGCGGTCGCGTTCGCGTCGATCGGGTTGCCCGGGTTCTCCGGCTTCGTCGGCGAGTTCCTGGCGCTCATCGGGACGTTCATCGTGCACCGTCCTTACGCGGTGATCTCGGCCGTGGGCGTGATCCTCGCCGCGGTGTACCTGCTGTGGGCCTACCAGCGGGCGTTCACCGGTGTCCCCAGTGGTGAGAACGCGACGCTGCGCGACCTCAAGGTGCGCGAGCTCACGGCCGTGGTCCCGCTCCTCGCGCTCAGTCTCTTTCTGGGGATCTACCCGAAGCCGGTGATCGACCGGGTCGAGCCCTCCGTCCGTCGCGTGATCTGCGGGTTGGAGCGCGGGAGCGACTACAACGAGCCGGCCGTCGCGACGCGCGGCACGGAGCGGCGCGATTGCGAACGAATGGATGCACGGGAGCTGGCGGGCCGGTGATCGCCTCGCTGCTCACCCAGGCGCGGGATGTCCCCACCATCAGGACGCCGTCCGTCGACTGGCTCGCTGTTTCACCCGAGGTCGCGCTCGCCGGCGCCGCGGTTGCGATCGTCCTGCTGCGATCGCTCGTGCGACGGGGGCGCTGGGTGTATCCGGCGACGCTCGTCCTGGCCTTCAGTGGGGTGACGGCGGCTGCCGCCGTGCTCGTCCGCCAGTGGAGCGAGGTCCAGGACCACGGCGCGATCACGACGATCGCCGGCATGCTGCGCGTCGACGGGTTCGGTGTGTTCCTCGGAGGGGTGGTCGTCGCGGCGACCGTGCTCGCCCTGCTGCTCTCCGTGAGCTACATCGAGCGCGAGCGCCTCGAGGGCGCCGAGTACCTCGCCCTGATCCTGTTGTCCGCCACCGGCATGCTTGCGATGACGACCGCCAACGACCTTGTCATCGTGTTCCTCGCGCTGGAGATCCTCTCGATCCCGCTGTACGTGCTGGCCGCGTTCGACCGGCGCCGTCTCGCGTCCCAGGAAGCGGGGATCAAGTACTTCGTGCTCGGCGCGTTCTCCTCGGCCGTGTTCCTGTACGGGGTTGCGCTGGTGTACGGCGCCACCGGGACGACCTCGCTCACCGGCATCTCCCGGTTCCTCGCCGCCAACACGCTCCTCGACGAGGGCGTGCTGCTCATCGGCCTCGCGCTGCTCCTGGTCGGTCTCGGGTTCAAGGTTGCGGCGGTGCCGTTCCACATGTGGACACCCGACGTGTACCAGGGCGCCCCGACGCCGGTGACCGCGTTCATGTCGTCCGCCACAAAGGTCGCCGGGTTCGCGGCGTTGGTGCGCGTGTTCCAGGTCTCGTTCCCACTGTTCCGGAACGACTGGCGCCCGGCGGTCGGGGCGCTGGCGATCGCGTCGCTAGCCCTCGGCAGCGTTGCTGCGGTCGTGCAAAACGACGTGAAACGCATGCTCGCCTACTCGTCGATCGCTCACGCCGGCTACATCCTCATCGGGTTCGCCGCCGCCGCGGTCGCGGACGGGGGAGCGTCCGCCCGGGGGCTGCAAGCGGCGCTGTTCTACCTGCTCGTCTACGCGTTCATGACGATCGGCGCCTTCGCCGTCGTCACGATGGTCGCCCGCTCCTCGCACGACGCCCGCCACACGCTGTCCGAGTACCGCGGGCTGGCGGCGCAGCGCCCCGTACTGGCCGGGCTGCTCGCGTTCTTCCTGCTCGCCCAAGCGGGTGTGCCGTTCACCGGAGGCTTCGTCGCCAAGCTCCAGGTGTTCGCAGCCGCGGTCGACGCCCGCGAGTACTACCTGGCCATCGCGGGCGTCGTCGCCGCGGTCGTCGCCGCGTTCTTCTACCTGCGGGTCGTCGTGACGATGTACTCGGGTGGCGACGAGCCGGCCGAGGCTGCCGAGCCCCGACGGCGACCGCTGCGCGTCGACCCGCCCGCGGCTGTCGTACTCGCGGTCACCGCCGCGCTCACCCTGGTGCTCGGCGTCCTCCCCGGCGCGTTCCTCGACCTCGCCAAGGACGCCACGTTCATGCTGCGCTGATCACGCCACGTCGGGGCGGCGCCGGAACCAGCGGCGGCGGGCGCGTTCGCGGGGGCGGGCGCGCTCGACTTCGTGCTCGTCGAGGGCGCGGGCAGCGAGGTGGTGGGCCTCCTCGATGAGC
This sequence comes from Acidimicrobiia bacterium, assembly GCA_036005605.1. Classification (GTDB taxonomy): domain Bacteria; phylum Actinomycetota; class Acidimicrobiia; order IMCC26256; family JACDBD01; genus JALZAA01. Next base: position 23,061 of record DASYQJ010000084.1, on the reverse strand, counting down.
ATCATCGAGTCGGAGAAGTCGAACAGGTCCCGTTGGTCGGACGGGTTCGGGAGCACGACCACGTCGACCTCGGGCGGTGCGTGCCGGAGCTCGAGGTCGAACCGCTGGTTGCGGGAGATCGCGAACGCCCGCACCGCCACGTCGAGCGGGGAGCGCATCCTCCGCTCGATGAGGGCGCCCGACACGTTGCACACGTAGATCCGGTCGATCGGGCCGGACAGGGCGTGCCACAGCGGCACGGTGTTCGTGACCGCGCCGTCGATGAGCAGGCGCCTGTCGTGCTCGATGGGCGGGAAGAGCGCCGGGAGCGCCGTGCTGGCGAGCAAGGCCGGCTCGACGGGGCCGGACGCGAACACGACCTCCTCGCCGGTGCTCAGGTCGGTCGCCACGACGCGGAGCGGTACCTCCGTCTCGGCGAACGTCGGTGCCGTGTGCGCCCGGTCGAGGATCGAGAGCAACCCCTCGTTCGTGAACAAGTGATCGTCACGGCGCAGCACGTTCCACGCCCGGGCGAGCTTGCCGCCCTGGAAGACCTCGCCCGACCGGATCGACAGCCAGACGTCGGCAAGGTGCTCGACGCCGGGGACGGTCGGGTCGGTCGCGACCACGGCCCCGTTGAGCGCCCCCGCCGAGGTGCCGATGACCACGTCGGGCACGATCTCCCGCTCGATCAGCGCCCGCAGCATGCCGACCTGGCTGACGGCCTGATTGCCGCCGCCGGACAGCACGAACGCCGTGCGCGGTCGGTCGAGCGACCGCATGGTCCGGGGCGTCGCAGGAATGCTCACTGGCCAAACCTCTGGGGGGCGTCGCTCGGTCGTCGCAGCCGTCTCATCTTGGTCGGCGTCGAAGCCTTCTCGAGGGACCATCGCTGTGCGAGAACGATCGGACACGACCGCCGATTCCCCGCACCACGGCGTTTCTGCGGCGCTCGCGCCGTTTGTAGCGCCGGAAATGGGCCGGTGTAGTGTCCGTTTGGGTCCTACTCCGTGGCCTGGGGGTCGCGCGGTGACGACGTACTACCAGACCTATCTCGCGGTCGCGGTGCTCGCCGCGGCCGCGGCGGGGATGTTCGGCGCCATGCTCGGCGTCGGGAGGCTCCTCCGCCCCAACCGGCCGCAAGAAGAGAAGTACGTCACCTACGAGGCCGGCTCGGACCCCGTCTCCGGCTTCGGCCAGTCGAACATCCGCTACTACGTCTACGCGCTTCTCTTCGTGATGTTCGACGTGGAGGCCGTGTTCATCTTCCCGTGGGCGGTCCGCCTCGAGGGCCTGGGCGCGTTCGCGCTGGTCGAGATGGTCGTCTTCGTCGTGATCCTCGCGCTGGGCCTGGTGTACGCCTGGCGCAAAGGGGTACTTCGGTGGGCCTAGTCGAACGCGGCATGGTGCCCAAGCCGCTCACGTGGCTGCTCAACTACAGCCGCAAGTACTCGCTGTGGATGTTCCAGTGGGGGCTTGCCTGCTGCGCGATCGAGATGGGCGCCGCGCTCGCCAGCCCCCGCTACGACATGATGCGCCTCGGCGTCATCCCGTTCCCGGCCAGTCCCCGCCAGGCCGACCTCGTCGTGATCTCGGGCACCGTCACCGACAAGATGGCGCCCGCCATCAAGCGGCTCTACGAGCAGATGCCCGATCCCAAGTACGTGATCTCGATGGGCGCGTGCGCCAACTGTGGCGGCCCGTACTGGGACTCGTACTCGGTCACCAAGGGCGTCGACCAGATCATCCCCGTCGACGTGTACGTGCCGGGCTGCCCGCCGCGCCCCGAGGCGTTGCTCCAGGGCATCGTCCTGCTCCAGGAGCGGATCCAGCAGGAGGGCATCGGGAACGACGAGCTCAAGGCCCGCTGGACTGGGGAGCCGATCGTCGTTGGCTGAGGACCTCGAGCGCGAGCAGAGCGGCGCCGCCGAGGAGGTGAGCGTCGAGCAGCAGCTCGCCCGCACCGACGAGCCGGCAGCCGCGGAGCAGGCGCGGGCCGACGCCGACGAGGCGGACGCGCCGCCGACCGCCGAGCAGGCCGAGGGGGAGTCGCGCCCGCTCGACGACGTCGAGCAGGAGCTGCTGGCGCGTCTCGAGCGCGAGCTCGGTGACGGGATCGTCGAGTCGGACGACGCGTTCGGCATGCTCGTCGTGCGCGTGAAGCCCGACGCCTGGCGCCGCGCGGCCGAGGTCAGCAAGCACGAGCTCGACTGCGACTACCTCTCGTTCGTCTCCGGCATCGACTGGCAGCCCGCGCCGCGCGAAGGCGACGAGGCGGGCGGTGACACGTCGTCACCGGTGCAACCGACCGAGATGACCTTCGGGGTCGGCGGCTCGGCGGGTCGGATGCAGGTGTTCGCCCACGTCCAGTCCACGAAGCACCACTGGGGCGTCACGCTCAAGACCGATGTCGACGAGCGCGATCCGCACGCCGAGTCGTGGGTGGCGACCTACCCGGGCGCCGACTGGCACGAGCGCGAGTGCTGGGAGATGTACGGCGTCGCCTTCGACGGTCACCCGAGCCTGCGGCACCTCTACCTCCCCTCCGAGTTCGAGGGTCACCCCCTGCGCAAGGACTACCCGCTGCTCGCCCGGATCGTGAAGCCGTGGCCGGGCCTCGTCGACGTCGAGGCCATGCCGGGCGAAGAGGCCGCGGACGCGGCCGAGGGTGATGGTGCGGACGCCGACCAGGGAGATCAGTCGTGAGCGTCGACTTCGCCGTCGACCGGCAGGCGTGGCGTCACCTGGCCGACGCGCAGGTGAATGTCGAGCTCGACACCGGCGACATGATCCTCAACCTCGGGCCGCAGCACCCGGCGACGCACGGCACGCTGCGGCTCGTCGTCCGCCTCGACGGCGAACGCGTCGTCTCGGCCGACCCCGTCATCGGCTACATGCACCGCGGCTACGAGAAACTCACCGAGTTCCGCACGTACCCGCAGATCACGACGCTCATCAACCGCATCGACTGGTTGTCGAGCTTCGCCAACGAGGTCCCGTTCATGCACGGCGCCGAGCTGCTCATGGGCATCGAGGCCCCGCCGCGCGCGCAGTACATCCGGACCATCCTCACCGAGCTGTCGCGCATCGCGACGTTCGTGCTCTTCCTCGGCGAGATGGGTCTCCAGGTCGGTGCGCTCACGCCGCCGTTCTACGGGTTCCGCGACCGCGAGCACGTGCTCAACCTCATCGAGGCCGCGACCGGCGGTCGCTTCCACCCCAACTTCAACCGCATCGGCGGCCTGAAGGACGACCTCCCGTGGGGCTGGGTGAACGAATGCCGCAACACGATGAAGGTCGTGTTCGACGCGTGCAACACGCTGGAGGAGCTCGTCGCCGAGAACGAGATCTTCCAGGGTCGCACCCGCTCGATCGGGATCATCCCGCCCGAGGTCGGCGCCGGGTACGGCGTCTCTGGGTCCAACCTGCGGGCGTCGGGCGTCGACTGGGACCTGCGCCGCGACGGCAAGCCGTACCTCGTGTACCCGGAGCTCGACTTCAAGGTGTGGACGCACCCCGACGGCGACTCGTACTCGCGCTACTGGGTCCGACTCCAGGAGACGCGCGAGGCGGCGCGCATGGTCGTGCAGATGCTCGACCGGATCCCTTCCGGGCCGATCATGGCGAAGGTCCCGCGCATCATCAAAGTCCCGGAAGGTGAGGTCTGGGTCGAGACCGAGAACCCGCTCGGCCAGATGGCGTACTACGTGATCTCGAAGGGCGCGACGGGCCCGTTCCGGGTGAAGATCCGCTCGGCATCGTTCAGCAATGTGTCGATCCTGCCGTGGTTGCTGCGCGGTGTGTACGTGCCCGACGTGATCACAATCCTCGGCAGCCTGTACTTCATCCTGGGGGACATCGACCGGTGATGTGGCTCGCGGTCGACGTGGGCTGGGGCACGATCCTGGCGATCAAGACGATCGTTGTGCTCGCCATCATCCCGCTCGGCGCCATCATCCTCGGGTACGTCTTCCTGCTGAAGATGATGGCGCACATGCAGAGCCGCCTCGGACCGATGGACCCGGGCGGGTTCCACGGCTGGTTCCAGCTCATCGGCGACGGCATCAAGTTCATCCAGAAGGAAGACGTGATGCCGGCGAAGTCCGACCGGCGCATCTTCGCCGCCGCGCCGCTCGTCGTCGTGATCTCGACGTTCCTCGTGTTCCTCGTCCTCCCGACCGGTCCCGACCTCGTCGTCAGCAACCTCGATGTCGGCGTGTTCTACGCCCTCGCCGTGTCGAGCCTGGCGGTCGTCGGCGTGCTCATGGCCGGGTGGGCGAGCGCCAACAAGTTCGCGCTGCTCGGCGCCCTGCGCGCCGGCGCCCAGCTCATCGCGTACGAGCTGCCGCTGTTGCTCGCGGTCGTCGGCGTCGTCGTGATGGCGGGCACGATGAGCCTCCAGGGGATCGTCGAGGCGCAGCAGAACGGTTCGATCTTCGGGTGGGACGGCATCGGCAACCCGTTCGTCTTCGCCCAGATCATCGGCTTCGTGCTCTTCCTCGTCGCCGCCCAGGCCGAGCTCACCCAGACGCCGTTCGACATGCCGGTGGCCGAGAGCGAGCTCGTGGCCGGCTACATGGTCGAGTACACCGGCTTCCGGTTTCTCTTCTTCTTCATCGGCGAGTTCGGCACCGCCTTCGCGTTCGCCGGGCTCGCCGCCACGCTGTTCCTCGGCGGCTGGGCGATCCCGCACGTCACCGACCCGGGATGGTCGAACGTGCTCGGGCCGATCGTCCTGCTCACCAAGGTCATGCTCGTGGCGTTCCTGATGTTCTGGGTTCGGTTCACGTACCCGCGCCTGCGCGAGGATCAGCTCCAAGCCGTGGCGTGGAAGTTTCTGATCCCGATCGGCCTCGCGAACATCCTCATCACCGGTGCGTTGAAGGTGGCGTTCTAGATGCCCAAGCTCCCGAAGAAACCCAAGGCTCCGGGGCTCATCGGCGGCCTCGGCGTCACGTTCAAGACGATGCTCAAGGGCGCCGTCACCGTGCAGTACCCGCACGAGCGGGAGGATCCACCCCCGCGGGCGCGGGGTGTCATCGCGTTGAAGGAAGAGAACTGCACCGTCTGCATGCTGTGCGCACGCCAGTGCCCCGACTGGTGCATCTACATCGAAGGCCACAAGGAGAAGCGGCCGCCGCGCCGTGAGGGCGGTCGCGAGCGGACAGTCAGCCTCCTCGACCGCTTCGACATCGATTACGCGCTGTGCATGTACTGCGGGATCTGCGTCGAGGTGTGTCCGTTCGACGCCCTGTTCTGGAGCCCCGAGTACGAGTACTCCGAGGCGAACATCGCCGACCTCCTGCACGACAAGGAGAAGCTCGGCGAATGGATGGAGACCGTCCCCGAACCGGAGCCGCTCGAAGTCGGCGCCGAGGGCAAGAAGTAGCGAGCAGGACGCCCGCATGACCGCGCAGAACGTCGCCTTCTGGGTCCTCGCGATCGCGATGGGTGGCGGCGCCGTCGGCGTCGTCCGCTCGCGGAACATCGTGCACGCGGCGCTGTTCCTCATCGTCGTGCTCGTCGGCGCGGCGGCGCAGTACATCGTCCTCCTCGCCGAGTTCGTCGGCATCACCCAGTTCTTCATCTACATCGGCGCCATCGCGGTGTTGTTCCTCTTCGGCATCATGCTGACGCGCGCGCCGATGAGCGCCGGCGACTTCGACAACGATCAGCGCTGGCCGGCCGCAATCGTCTCCGTCTTCCTCCTCGGCGTGCTCATCGCGCTGCTGGTGAACGCCTTCGGGCACGACAACATCAAGCTCTCCGACGAGCTGCTCCGGGCGAGCCGGACCGGTCCGGTCGCCGATTCGATCTTCCGCAGCTTCGTGGTCCCCTTCGAAGTCGTCTCGATGCTCCTGCTCGCCGCACTGGTCGGGGCGGTGGTCATCGCCCGGAGGGACTGACCATGGCGCTGAACCAGTACCTCATCCTCAGCGCGTTCCTGTTCTGCTGCGGTGTGTACGGCGTGCTCGCGCGTCGCAACGGGGTCCTGGTCCTGCTCTCGGTCGAGCTGATGCTCAACGCCGTCAACATCAACCTCGTCGCCTTCGCCGCGTTCACGAGGAACATCGCGGGGCAGGTGTTCGCCCTCTTCGTCATCACGATCGCCGCCGCCGAGGTGGGTGTCGGCCTGGCGATCGTCCTCCTGATCTACCGCAACCTGCGCAGTCCGGACCTCGATCGCGTCGACCAGCTGAAGGGCTGACCCGCCGTGCTGCGCAACGCCTGGATCATCCCGCTCCTGCCCGGGCTCGGCTTCGTCGCGGTGCTGTTGTTCGGGAAGCGGCTGCCGCGCAAGGGGGCCGAGCTCGCCGTCGCCACCGTCGGCGCGTCGTTCGTGCTGTCGTGCATCGCGGCGGTCCAGTGGATCCAGCGCGTCGACGACCACTCGGGCAAGGAGGCGGTCGGCGGGTTCGGACGCGCACTCCTCCCGACGCAGGAGGGCGGCGTCACCGCGGTCGAGCGCGGCTTCACGTGGTGGCAGAACTCCAACGTGAAGTTCGGCGTCGGCATCCATATCGACGGCCTCGCCGTGATGATGCTGTTCATGGTCACGCTCGTGTCGTTCCTCGTGCACGTGTATTCGACGAGGTACATGCAGGGTGACCGCCGGTACACGCACTACTTCGCGCTCCTCAACCTGTTCACGGCTTCGATGCTGCTCCTGGTCGTGGCCGACAACACGCTCATGCTGCTCGTCGCCTGGGAGCTCGTCGGCGTGTGCTCCTTCGTGCTCATCGGCCACTGGTGGGAGGAGAAGCCCAACTCGGACGCCGCCGTCAAGGCGTTCCTGACGACGCGCACGGGCGACGTCGGTCTCATGATCGGGGTCATCGTCCTGTTCTTCGCCGCGGGCACGTTCAACATCGCGGTGATCAATGCCAAGGCGCTCGACGGCGGCATCGGCCACACGCTGCTCGTCGTGAGCGCGGCGTGCCTCCTCATCGGGATCATCGGCAAGAGCGGCCAGTTCCCGTTGCACACGTGGCTGCCCGACGCCATGGCGGGGCCGACGCCCGTCTCGGCGCTCATCCATGCAGCCACGATGGTGGTCGCGGGCGTGTACCTCGGCGCCCGGCTCTACCCCGTCTTCTTCCGCGGCTTCTCGATCGGCGACGGCGGCCTGAACGCGATGGCGCTCATCGGCGGCGTCACGATCATCATCGGAGCGGTGCTCGCGTTCGTGCAACGCGACATCAAGAAGGTGCTCGCGTACTCGACCATCAGCCAGCTGGGCTACATGGTGATGGCGCTCGGCGTCGGGGCCTGGGTGGCGGCGATCTTCCACCTGTTCACACACGCGTTCTTCAAGTCACTCCTCTTCCTCGGGGCGGGGTCGGTCAGCGAGTCCGGGTCGCATCACAGCTTCGACATGAAGGGCGACATGGGCGGCCTCCGGAGGTACATGCCGATCACGTTCGTGACGTTCGTCATCGGTTCGCTCGCGTTGGCGGGCATCTTCCCGCTCGCCGGGTTCTGGTCGAAGGACGAGATTCTCGTCACCGCCGGGCAGACCGGCTACGACGCCTTCCTGTACGTCGGCCTGATCGGAGCGTTCCTGACCGCGGCCTACATGACCCGCTGCGTGTACCTGACGTTCTTCGGCGAGTTCCGCGGTCACGGCGAGCCGCACGAGTCGCCGCCGACGCTCACCGTTCCTCTCATCGTGCTGGCAGCCGCGTCCGTCGGCGCCGGGTTCTTGAACGCTGAGGCCTTCGGCATCGAGAAGTTCCGCGACTGGTTCGAAGCCGGCGTCTCGCTCCCGACGCTCGAGCACGCCGAGTTCGACACCGTCAAGGCGGTCATCTCCGTGACGATCGCCGTCATCGGGATCGGGATCGCCGCGTACCTGTGGTTCCAGCGTGAAGAGCTGGGACCGTTCCGTGGCTTCACGCAGCGCAACGCGGCGGCGCGGGCCGGCTACCGGTTCCTCGAGAACAAGTACTACCTCGACGACCTGTACGAGAAGGTGATCGTCGGCGGGATCAAGGGACCCGTCGCCCGCGCCAGCTATTGGATCAACCAGAACATCATCGACGGGGTGGTCAATGCCATCGGCCGCGGCACGGCGATCGCGGCCCGCGAGACGTATGACGTCATCGACCAGAAGGTGGTCGACGGCGCCGTGAACGGCTTGGCGGAGACGACCGGCGAGACCGGTGGTCTGCTCCGCTACGTCCAGTCGGGACGCGTGCAGCGCTACGCGCTCACGCTCTTCGCAGCCGTCGGGGCTCTGAGCCTCGCGCTCTGGCTCGTCTACTAGACGCCTACCAGCAGGAGAGGAACGTGGACTGGTTCGACTCGTGGGGAGTGACCCTGGCGGTCTTTCTCCCGGCCGCGGGGATGGTGGTCGTGCTCGCCATCCCGAAGGCGCAGGAGCGGGCTCTCAAGGTGACCACACTGGCGACCACGCTCGCGACGCTCGCCGTCGGGATCGCGATGCTTGCGCGTTTCGACTACGACCGGACCGGCGTCCTGCAGTTCCAGGTGAACAAGTCCTGGATCGACGTCATCAACAGCCGGTACCACATGGGCGTCGACGGCATCTCGTTGCCGCTGCTCCTGATGACGATGCTCATCACGGTGATGTGCGTCATCTATACGTGGGACCACTTCCCCGACCCGCGCACGCCGAAGGCGTTCCTCGCGCTGATCCTGCTCCTCGAGACGGGCATGAACGGCACGTTCTGTGCCCAGGACCTCATCCTGTTCTTCATCTTCTTCGAGCTCGTCCTGCTGCCGATGTTCTTCATGATCGGTGTCTGGGGCGGCCCGAACCGCGAGTACGCGTCCATCAAGTTCTTCCTTTTCACGCTGTTCGGGTCGGCGCTCATGCTGCTGAGCTTCCTAGCCCTGTTCTTCCTGTCCGATCCGCAGACCTTCGACATCCCGAGGCTGGCGGCGCAGGGAGGCGGCGGGATCGTCGCGAGCACGCAGAACCTCATCTTCGTGGGGATGTTCCTCGGCTTCGCGATCAAGGTGCCGATGTTCCCGTTCCATACGTGGCTGCCCGACGCCCATACCGAGGCGCCGACCGTCGGCTCGGTGCTCCTGGCCGCCGTCCTCCTGAAGCTCGGCACGTACGGGTTCATACGGATCGCGCTGCCGATCCTGCCCCAGGCCGCGCACGACTGGGCGCCGTGGATCGGGCTCCTCGCCGTGATCGGCATCATCTACGGCGCGTTGTGCTGCCTCGCGCAACGGGACATGAAACGGCTCATCGCGTTCTCGTCGGTGGCGCACATGGGCTTCGTCATGCTCGGGATCGCGACGCTGACGAACTTCGGCATTAACGCCGCCATCTTCGGGATGGTCGCCCACGGGCTCATCACCGGGATGCTCTTCTTCATCGCCGGGTCGGTGCAGGAGCGCTACGACACGCGCGAGATCAGCCGCCTCGGCGGGTTGCTGGTCCAGGCCCCGAGGCTGGGGTGGATACTCGGGTTCTGCGCGATGGCCTCGCTCGGTCTCCCCGGTCTGGCCGGGTTCTGGGGCGAGTTCCCCGCCGTCCTCTCCGCCTACGATCCCGCCGCCGGCATCTCGCAGGTCACGTTCCGCGTCTACATGGTCGTGGCCGCCGTCGGCACGGTGCTCGCAGCCGGCTACCTGCTGTGGATGTTCCAGCGGGTGGCGTTCGGCACCGTGAAGACCGAGTTCGAGGGCGCGCACGTGCACGACGTGCACTGGCCCGAGTGGATCGCATGGACGCCCTTGCTCATCGGCATCGTCGTGCTCGGCATCTACCCGAACCTCATCTTCCGCATCACCGACGGTGCCGTCACGAACCTCGCGCACGGCATGGCGACGGCGATCGGATGAGCATCCCGTGAACCCGGTCTTCGACTACCACGCGCTCGCGCCCGAGCTGATCCTCACGGCGACGATCGTCGTCGTGCTCGTCGCCGACTTCTTCTTCGGCGAGCGCGAGCGGTTCCAGACGTCGCGGCTCGCCACGATCGGTGTGCTGGCCGCGCTGGTGCCGATCCTGACGCTGGCGGCGGACGGGACGACCCGCACGATGTTCGGCGGGGCGTATGTGGTGGACGACTACGCCCTGGCGCTGAAGGGCTTCTTCCTGCTCGTGGCGTACATCACGCTGCTCGTGTCGGTCGACTACATCGGCGAGGGCGACTACTACCAGGGCGAGTACTACTTCCTGCTGCTCAGCTCCGTGCTCGGCATGGTCGTGATGGCGTCAGCTCGCGATCTCATCTCCATCTTCGTGGCGCTCGAGCTGATCTCCGTGCCGACGTACGTGCTGGCGGGCTGGCGGAAGCACGACACGAAGTCGAACGAGGCTGCGATCAAGTACTACCTCTTCGGCGTGTTGTCGTCGGCCGTGATGCTGTACGGCATGTCGTTCATCTTCGGGCTGTCCGGCTCGACGTTGCTCAGCAAGATCGGGCAGTACGCCGCCCGGCCGGACCTGCCGCCACTGTTTGCCGTGGCGATCTTCCTCACCCTCGTCGGGTTCGCGTTCAAGATCAGCGCGGTGCCGTTCCATTTCTGGGCGCCCGACACGTACGAGGGCGCCCCGACGCCCGTGACCGCGTTCCTGTCGGTGGCGTCGAAGGCGGGCGGGTTCGTCGCCATCCTGAGCCTCATCTACTTCGGATTCTTCGGCACGAAGGAGGCGTGGCAGCCCGTGCTCTGGGCGCTGGCGGCGGCGTCGATGACGCTCGGGAACCTGACCGCGCTGCGCCAGACGAACATCGTCCGAATGCTCGCCTATTCGTCCATCGCTCAGGGAGGGTTCATCCTCGCCCCACTGGCGGTGGCTGCGGACGGGAACGCGGGCCGCTCGGCGTTCGAGGCCGTCGTGATCTACCTGTTGATCTACGGCGCGATGAACCTGGGCGCGTTCGCGGTCGTGATCGCGGTCGCCCGGCGGACCCGCTCGGGCGAGATCAGCTCGTACTCGGGACTCGGGCAGACGGCGCCGGTGCTGGCGCTGCTGATGTCCGCGTTCCTGTTCGCGCTGGCCGGGATCCCGCCTCTGGCGGGCTGGTTCGCCAAGTTCGTGATGTTCCGAGCCATCTTCGAAGCCGGGACTGCGTCTGCGTACACGCTCGGGGTGATCGCGGCCGTGAACTCGGTGATCGCCCTCTTCTATTACGCCGGCGTGGCGCGGCGCATGTGGTTCCGTGATCCGTCCGAGTCCGGCGTCGAGGCCCTCCCCGCGAGCACGCCGCCTGCGCTCGGCATCGCGCTCGGCCTCTCGGCCGCCGTCGTCGTCGTGATCGGCGTCTATCCCCAGCTGTTCGCCCGGATCGGCGAGGTGGCGTTCCCGGGCTGAAGCCGCGGAGGGACCGATGGCTGACCTCGCCGAGCGGATCGCGGAGCGCATCCGGCGCGAGGGACCGATCCCGTTCGACCGGTTCGTCGAAGCCGCCCTGTACGACGAGGACGGCGGGTTCTACGCCCGGGGCGGCGGCGCCGGGCGGGCGGGGCGCGATTTCGTCACGAGCCCCGAGGTCGGCGTGCTGTTCGGCGCCCTCCTGGCCCGGTATCTCGATCGCGCGTGGACCGAGCTCTCCCGTCCGGACCCGTTCGTGGTCGTGGACGCGGGCGCCGGGCGCGGGCGGCTGGCGGCCGACGTGCTCCGGGCCGAGCCGGGGTGCTCGCGCGCGTTGCGGTACGTGCTCGTCGAGCGCTCGGCCGCGCTGCGGGTGGCGCAGCGCGAGTTGCTGACGCTCGAGCCCGCCGATCGCGCCTTCGGACCTGCAGTGCGCGACGAGCGGGACGAGGCGCCGCGGCCGGTCGAGGACGTCGGACCGATCGCGACGTCGCTACCCGAGTTCCCTGCGCTCGAGCTCGCGGCAGGCGTCGTGATCGCGAACGAGCTGCTCGACAACCTCCCGTTCCGGCTCGTCGAGCGGGCGCGTGAAGGGTGGACGGAGGTGCGGGTCGGGCTCGCGCCGGACGGATTCGCTGAGATCGCCGTTCCCGCCGCGCCCGAGGTCGCCGCTGCCGCCGACGACGTGGCCGCCGGCGCCACGATCCCCGAAGGGGCGCGCCTCCCGGTCCCGACCGCCACCGTCGACTGGCTCGACCAGTGCGCCCACGTCCTGCGGCGCGGCTTTCTCGTCGTCGTCGACTACGGCGACAACGCCGCGTCCCTTGCCTCGCGCGGCCAAGACAAGTGGCTCCGGACCTATCGCAGCCACCAGCGCGGCGAGACACCGCTCGCCGCGCCCGGAGCGCAGGACATCACGTCGACCGTGCCGGCCGAGCACCTCGTCGCTCACGCCGCCCGCGCAGGATTTCGGCTCGTCGAGCACACCACGCAGGCGGAGTGGCTCGCCGCGCTCGGTGTCGACGAGCTCGTCGAGGACGCTCGAGGCTTGTGGCGCGAACGCGCCGCCGCCGGCGACCTCGAGGCATTGGCAGCCCGCAGCCGGGTGACCGAAGCCGCCGCCCTGACCGACCCGTCCGGCCTCGGCGCCCACGACGTGTTCGTGTTCGCGAAGGGCCTGCGGTAGCGATTAGGCGGCAGGCTCCAGACGCCAGCGACCGGGCTCGTCGGCCGGCACGATCGTGCCCGCGCCAGGCGTCGCCCAGAGCGGTCCGATCACGAGCGTCTTCTCCTCGGCGGCGCGTCGCAGCAGCGCTCGGCGCGTTTCCGCCGCGACCTCGATCTCCGCGTCGAGACCGGCGCGCGGACCGGGTGAGAACACCTGCGCCGGATGGAGGAAGAGGTGGCCGATCACGAGTGCGTCGTCTCCTTCGGATCCGATGCGAACGACGTGGTGCCCGGGCGAGTGACCGGCTCCTGGCTCCATGACCACGTCGCCGGCGACCCGCCCTGCGGGATGATCGACCAACTCGTCCGCCAGCAACACGTCGAGTGCCTCTGCACCCGGGAACCGGCCCTCCCGCAGCGCCGCGATCTCTTCAGACGCGATCACGTACCTCGCGTTCGGGAAGGCGGGCACCTCGCCGTTCTCGACCGGGCGCGTGTTGGCGCCGACCCCGTCGATGTGTGTGTTGACCACGACGTCGACCGATTCGGGCGGAAAGCCGGCGTCGGTGAGACCGGTGAGAAGCCGGTCGATGCGGGCTACGGCGTCGGGTGTCGTGCGGTCGGCGTCGTCGAATACGAGCCACGGGTCCACCACGATGCGCGCGCCCGGTGTGTCGACGGCGAGCGCCGACGAGCCGAGCCGCAGCTCGAAGGCGTCGGTCAGAAATCGGGGCGCCAACCAGGAAGCCTGCGAGCGCAGCACCGACGTCGTCGCGTCGTCCTGCGGCACCACCAGCTCGAAGTGCTCGTCCGGCACCCGCGTGATGACGGAGTCGCCGACCGTCCACCGTTCCATGCGCGGACGGTAGCCGGGTGCCGGCGCGCGGCGGGGGGAGCGCCGCGCGCCGGCGTCAGGTCAGCTCGGCTCCTGGAGGACGCCGATGCGGTGACCCTCGGGGTCCTGCACCATCGCGACCGTCGGGCCGTCGGGGCCGGTGGGCGTCGGCGGCTGCACGACCTTGGCCCCGAGCTTCTCGGCTTCCCTGAGCTTGGCTTCGAGGTCGGGCACCGACACGTAGAACGTCACGTATTCCGTGTCGGCTCCGCCGAAGATCCCACCCGGGACCCCGCCGTCGGCGTCGGTGTCGACCATGCCGTAGCCGGCGGGATTGTCGGCATTGACCTTCCAATGGAAGAGCTCCGTGTAGAACTTCGAAAGGGAGTCGAAGTCGCGCCCGGCGACCTCGAACCACACGACGGGGGCACCCATCTGATTCCTCCTCTATCTCTCTGTCTCTGTCCTTCTCGTCTGTGCTTCCTCGCTTGCAGGGACAGAATGCGGCGAGGCGGCGACAACCCCCTGTCGGGGTTTCCGGCGGGGTGACGTGACCCGTGTCGCAGATAGCCTGACCCGGGCAGCCAGCGACGAAGGGGGAGCGATGCCGGAAGCCACCATCGAGGCCCTGCTCGCCGAAGGCCGGACGTTCCCGCCGCCGCCCGAGTTCAAGAAGACCGCCCGCATCGTCGACGCCGAGATCTACGACGAAGCCGAGCGTGACTTCGAAGGCTTCTGGGCCCGACAGGCCGCCGACCTCCTCGACTGGACCGAGGAGTGGCACACGATCCTCGAGTGGGACCTCCCGTTCGCAAAGTGGTTCGTCGGCGGCACGCTCAACGTCAGCTTCAACTGCCTGGACCGGCACGTCACCGCCGGCCACGGCGACCAGGTCGCGTACCACTGGGAAGGCGAGCCCGGCAACACCCGCACGATCACCTACGCCCAGCTCCTCGAGGAGGTGCAGCGGACCGCGAACGCGCTCACGTCGCTCGGCATCCGGAAGGGCGACCGGGTCAACATCTACCTGGGCATGGTTCCCGAGCTGCCGATCGCGATGCTGGCATGCGCGCGCATCGGCGCTCCGCACTCGGTCGTGTTCGGCGGATTCTCGGCCGAGGCGCTGCGTGACCGCATCAACGACGCCGAGGCCCGGCTGCTCATCACGGCCGACGGCGCCTGGCGGCGCGGCCAGGTCGTCCCGCTCAAGGAGAGCGCCGACAGCGCGATGGCCGAGACGCCGTCGATCGAGCGGTGCCTCGTCGTGCGGCGCACCGGGCAGGACGTCGCCATGCAGGACGGGCGTGACGTCTGGTGGGACGACCTCGTCCCCGCTCAGGCCGCCGAGTGCCCGGCCGAGCCGATGGACTCGGAGGACCTTCTCTATCTCCTCTATACGAGCGGCACGACGGCGAAGCCCAAGGGGATCATGCACACGACCGGCGGCTACCTGACGCAGGTCGCGTGGACCCACCAGAACGTCTTCGACATCAAGCCCGACACCGACGTGTACTGGTGCGCGGCCGACGTCGGCTGGGTGACCGGGCACTCGTACATCGTCTACGGGCCCCTCGCCAACCGCACGACCAGCGTGATGTACGAGGGCACGCCCGACTTCCCGGACAAGGACCGGTTGTGGTCGATCGTCGAGCAGTACGGCGTGACGATCCTCTACACCGCGCCCACTGCAATCCGTAGCTTCATGAAGTGGGGGACCGAGTTCCCCGACAAGCACGACATGTCGTCGCTGCGGCTGCTCGGGACCGTGGGCGAGCCGATCAACCCGGAGGCGTGGGTCTGGTACTGGCAGCACATCGGTGGCGGCCGGTGCCCGGTCGTCGACACGTGGTGGCAGACCGAGACCGGCTCGATCCTCATCAGCCCGCTTCCCGGTGCCACCACTTTGAAGCCCGGGAGCGCGACCTTCCCCCTTCCGGGCGTCGGCGCCGACGTCGTCGACGACCAGGGAAACCCGGTGCCGATCCCCGGAGGGGGCTACCTCGTGCTCACGCGGCCGTGGCCGGCGATGCTGCGCGGCATCTGGGGCGACCCGGAGCGCTACCGCGACACCTACTGGAGCCGGTTCGAGGGGAAGTACTTCGCCGGCGACGGCGCCAAGCGTGACGAAGAGGGTTACTACTGGCTGCTCGGCCGCGTCGACGACGTCATGCTCGTCAGCGGGCACAACATCTCGACGGCCGAGGTCGAGCACGCGCTGGTCGGGAACCCCGTGGTTGCCGAAGCGGCCGTGATCGGCCGGACCGACGCGACCACCGGCCAGTCGATCAGTGCGTTCGTGATCCTGCGCGCCGGCAACGAGCCGAGCGACGACCTCGCCACCCAGCTGCGCGAGCACGTGGCCAGCACGATCGGGCCCATCGCCAAGCCCAAGACCGTGCTGTTCACCGAGGAGCTGCCGAAGACCCGCTCGGGCAAGATCATGCGGCGGCTGCTGCGCAACGTCGCCGAGGACGAGCAGCTCGGCGACACGACCACGCTCGCCGACCCGAGCGTGGTCGAGGGCATCAAGGACCGCTACCTGTCGAACCAGGGCGCCGGCGACGAGGAGTGAGCCGCCCGTATCCCGAGCACTGGACATGGCGCGACGGGCCGGTCCCGCCCGGCCCGGCCGTAGTGATCGACCTCGACGGGGTGCTCTCCGACGCCGCCAGCCGCCAGCACTACCTCGAGGCGCCCCGCCGGGACTGGCGCGCCTTCTTCGACGCCTGCGGTGATGATCCCGTCATCGAGGAGGTCAAGGTGCTCCTCGACCTCCTCGGCCCGTCGCTGGCGATCGTCCTACTCACGGCGCGACCCGAGCGCGTGCACCTCCTGACCGAGGCGTGGCTCCACCGGTACAAGATCCGCTGGGACGTGCTCGTGATGCGACCGTGGGGCGACTTCGAGGTCTCGCGTGACTTCAAGCGTCTCTCGGTCGAGGACTTCCGCCGCTACGGCTTCTACCTGAAGCTCGCGATCGAGGACGACCGCCGCAACGTCGAGATGTTCCGCGCCGAAGGCATCCCCTGCATCTACTTCCACTCCGGTTACTACGACTGAAACCCGGCAGCGGCGGCCTCGCCGACCGCGCCGCAGGAGTCGGAGCTTGCGACGGCGACCAGAAAGAATGTCGTGTGGTCGCGGCGACGTTCCTCGCGCTGGGCTCGGCGGTGCTGCACGCGACGTGGAACCTGCTCGTCAAGACCAGCAACGACCGCCTGATCGCGGCGTGGGGCCTGTACCTGACCGGCGGCATCCTCTTCCTGCCGGTCTTCCTGGTGATCGACCGGCCGGGTGCCGACGCGCTCCCGTTCCTTGCCGCGTCGAGTGTCGTGCACGTCGCGTACGTCGTCGCCCTCACCCGCGCCTACCAGCACGGCGACTTCTCGTTCGCCTACCCGCTCGCCCGAGGCGGGGGAGCGCTGTTCGCCGCGATCGGCGGAGTGCTGTTCCTCGCCGACTCGCTCTCGGGCCTGGCCTGGCTCGCCATCGCCGTCGTCGTCGGCGGGCTCGCCTCGTTGGTCCGACCAGGCGTGTCACGGGTCGCGCTGCTGTGGGCCGGCCTCACCGCCGCCACGATCGGGATCTACACGACCCTCGACGCCGCCGGCGCCCGCCGCTCGAGCGGGCTCGGCTACGGGATCGCGATCGTGCTCGGCGCCGGCCTGGTGCTCAGCGGCGCGATCGTCGCCTCGGGACGGGCCGGGCGCCTGGGCCCCGCCATCGAACGGGAGTGGCCCCGCTTCCTCGTCGGCGGCGTGTGCTCGACGCTCGCCTACTCGATGGTCCTTGCCGGGGCCCGGCTGGCGCCCGTCGGCTACGTCGCCGCCCTGCGCGAGTCCTCCGTGATCCTGGGGGCCGGGGCGGGGTGGCTGTTCCTCCACGAGCGGCTGGGCCGGGCCCGGCTGGCATCGGCGCTGGTCGTGACGGCCGGCCTGGTGCTGCTGATCGTCTGGCAGTAGCCGCGACCGGGAAGGCTCACGGAGCCCTTACGATCCGGGGGAACGCCCGACCCGGCCCGGGCGTTGCATGGACGAGAGGTGATGTGAGATGCGAGGCACGTTCATCAATACCTTCAAGACGTTCGTGCTCCTTGCCTTCCTGGGTGCCCTGTTCATGGGCATCGGCGCCATCTTCGGCACCGGCGGCCTGATCATCGGCGCGGTGCTGGCCCTGGTGTTCGTGGGAGGCACGTTCTGGTTCAGCGACAAGATCGCGGTCGCCGCCGCCCGGGCCAAGCCCGTCAGCCGCGAGGAGGCCCCCCGCCTGTACGAGATCGTCGAGGACCTGGCGCGCCGCCACGACATGCCGACGCCTCGGCTGTACGTCTCGCCCGAGCCGCAGCCCAACGCCTTCGCTACCGGCCGGGGACCGAAGCACGCCGTCGTCGCGGTCACGCAGGGCATCCTCGAGGTGCTCGACGATGATGAGCTGCGTGGGGTGCTCGCGCACGAGATGTCACACGTTCGCAACCGCGACATCCTCATCGGATCGGTTGCGGCCGCGGTCGCGTTGATGATCACGTTCGTCGCCCGGATCGCGATGTTCAGCGCGATCTTCGGCGGTGGCGACGACGAGGGCGGCGGCAACATCATCGGGTTGCTGGCGCTGGCCATCCTGGCTCCGCTCGCGGCGGGTCTGCTCCAAGCGGCACTGTCCCGCTCTCGCGAGTACCAGGCCGACGAGTCCGGCGCTCACCTGATCGGTGACGGCGAGCCCCTGGCGCGCGCGCTGCAGAAGATCGAGGCGGCCGCCAAGCGGACACCGATGGACGTGAACCCGGCCGAGGCCACCGCGTACATCATCAACCCGTTGACGGGGCGCAAGGTCAACTTCGCCAACCTGTTCTCGACCCACCCGCCCACCGAGGAGCGCATCGCCCGGCTCCGCAACCTCGACCGCACCCACGCCATCTGATCTGAACTTGTCCCACCCGCACCGCGGACGGCCGGCTCTGCCCACCCCAGAGCCGGCCGTTCCGCGTGTTCACCACTGAACGCGAGCCTCGCGGAACGTGACCGCGACCGCCGGCACACCGGACTGATGCGCCCGGGCCGGCACCGCTGATCCGGCCGAGCCCCGGCTCGCCTCGCTCGCTGGGCTCGCTCGGCTCGGGTCTGCGACCTGGGTCTCGGCCGGGCGGGCCGGATTGCCCGGGACGCATCGCCCGCTGCGCCGCCGACCGCTCCTCCCGAGTTAATCGCGGAAGTTGGTGAATTGAAGCGGGATGCCGAAGTCGGTCTCGCGGAGCTTCGCTATCGCTGTCTGGAGGTCGTCCTTCTTCTTGCCGCTCACGCGAAGTTGCTGGCCCTGCACCTGATGGGAGACGCCCTTGAGGCCGAGTCCCTTGATGAACTTGCCGATCTCGCGGGCCTTCACGTCGGAGATGCCGACGTTCAGGGTCGCGGTCTGGCGGACGGTTCCTTTGGCGGCGTCCTCGACCTTCCCGTACGAGAGGGCCTTCAACGACACCTTGCGGCGCACGAGCTTCTCCTCGAGCACCTGCGTGAGCGCGCGGAGGCGGTCCTCGCTCGCAGTGTGCAACTCGATCGACGTGTCACCGAGGTCGATGGAGCTGTGGGTGTCCTTGAAGTCGTAGCGGTTCGCGATCTCGCGGCTGGCCTGGTCCACGGCGTTGCGGACCTCTTGGTGATCGACCTCGGAAACGACGTCGAACGTCGGCATATGACTCCAGGGAACGGTTTCGCGCGGCTGATATCGTACGCGCCCCGGGTCGGTACCCGAGTGGCCAAAGGGGGCAGTCTGTAAAACTGCTGCGAAAGCTACGCTGGTTCGAATCCAGCCCGGCCCACTCGTGCGCCCGGCGTGCAGGTCCGCCCCGAGGGCGGACCGCTTCGCGCCGGGCGACAATCCGGCCGGGCCATCACCGCCGTATCCCTGGTCAGTGGCGGGGTCCGGGGAACGAGATTTCGTCGGACGGCGATCCGAACGATACTCATGGGTCATATGACCGCTCCCAGGGTGGCGGGACGCACGGCGATGCGTGGCGGGGCGCTCCTCCTTCTCTGCGCAGCTGCGTTCGCCATCCCGGCCTGCTCCGGCTCCGGCTACCAGTACGTCAAGAACGGAAGCGATGGCTCGGGCACGTACTTCAAGGTTCCGGATGCCTGGCGCGTCTACGACGAGAACGCGTTCATCAGATCCCGACACCTCTCGCCCACGAAGGCGAAGGCCGCGCGCGCCGAAGGTTGGACGGTGGCCTTCGACGCCAGCTCGAAGCCCTCGCTGAAGCACTTCAACGATCTTGCGACGAAGCAGCCGTTCGGCATCGCCGAGGTGCGCACGCTCGATCCGAAAGAGCGCGACGAGTTCTCGCTGATGGCGATGCGCAACTACTTCGTGCCTGTCGACGACCTCGCCCAGACCGGCGGGGAGGTCGTACCGCTCCGCGCGGACGAGTTCACCCGCGACGGCGGATTCCACGGGTTACGACTCACGTTCGAGTTCACCATTCCTACGGACAAGCGAGCCGTCACCGTTGACCAAGTGTCGATCGTCGACGCCGGGACCAAAGAGGTCCACTTCCTGGCCGTCAGTTGCAGCTCGTCGTGCTACGAACGAAAGAAGGACACGATCAACAAGATCGTCGATTCGTGGACCGTGAAGGAACGATGACATGACCCCGCCCTCTACCCCCACTTCCGGGCCGCAGTTCACCAGCCGTCCCCGCGACGACGACCGCCCGACGCGGAAGCCGCTGGTGTTGTGGGACCGGGTCAAGTACCTGCTGCTGCTGGCCGCACTCTTCTGGTTCTTCGTCTGGGCGGCGATCGCCGACAACCCGCTGCTGCCGTTCAACGAGGCTGTCAACGACACGGTGAGCGAGAAGCGGTGGATCTTCTTGCTCGGCGCCCTCGAGCTCATCCGGCAGATCCACTACCTGATCAGCGAGCGCTCGGCCGCCTACCACCGGTTCTGGACGCAGAAGGTCTTCGGCGGGTTCAACCGTCGCAGCGCCCGCCTGAGCGACTGGAACCGCTACCGGCTGGCGCGGTTGGCGAAGATCCTCGTCTTCCTGGTGATCCTCTCGATCGTCCTCGGGACGATCTTCGACACGTCACCTGCCTTGGCGCTGGTGGAGCTGCCGTCCCGCATCGTCGACGCGCTGCCGTTCGTCTTCCAGCTGATGTTCGGCGCGCTGTTCATCATCATCGAGTTCGGCGCGCTGTTCTGGCTCCTGACGCGGGGTGGCGTCGACGTGTACTACCCGGACGACATCAAGACCCGGTTCTCCGACGTGTGGGGCCAGGACAACGTCCTGGCGCGGGTCAGGGAGAACATGGTCTTCCTCGAAGATCCCGAGGCGATCGAGGAGAAGGGCGGGTACGTCCCGGGCGGGATCCTGCTCTGGGGGCCGCCCGGCACGGGCAAGACGCTGATGGCCGAGGCGGTGGCGGGCGAGACCGGCAAGCCGTATGTGTTCGTCGACCCCGGCGCCTTCATCAACATGTTCATGGGCGTCGGCGTCCTCAAAGTGAAGAGCGTGTTCCGCAAGCTCCGGCGCCTCGCGCTCCGGTACGGCGGCGTCATCGTGTTCTTCGACGAGGCCGACTCGCTCGGAAACCGCGGCCAGCTCATGCCGGGGCCGTGGGGCGGCCCGGCGAGCGCCCGTCCGCCGTCCGGTCCGTGGGCGGCGTCGCCCTCGTGCAACTGCGTCTCGTACCTGTCCGAGCAGTCGACCTCGCTGCTCATGCAGTCCGCGCTCGGCTCCTCGATCGACGAGCCGCCGCGCCGCCGGCGCGACCGCCAGATCATGGGAATGGGCATGGGCGGTGGCGGCCAGGGGATGGGCACGCTCCAGGCGTTGCTCACCGAGCTGTCCGGACTGAAGAAGCCGCGCGGGCTCCTGAACCGGTTCGCACGGCGTGCGCTCGGCATGCGGCCCAAGGCGCCGCCGAAGTACCGCATCCTCGTGATGATGGCCACGAACATGCCCCAGGCCCTCGACGAGGCCTTGCTGAGGCCCGGGCGCATCGACCGCATCTACAAGGTCGGCTACCCGTCGAAAGCCGGCAGGGTCCGCACGTACGAGGGCTACCTGGCAAAAGTGCAGCATCAGCTCACGGCCAAAGACATCGACAAGCTCGCCACCATCACGCCCTACGCCACCGGGGCGACCATCAAGGACATCGTCAACGAATCCCTGATCGTCGCCATTCGCGACGGGCGGGACACGATCACGTGGCGCGACGTCGTGCAGGCGAAGCAGCTCAAGGACCTCGGCCCCCCGGAGGACGTCGAGTACATCGAGCGGGAGCGTCATGCGACCGCGCTGCACGAGGCGTGCCATGCGGTCGTCGCCTACCGCGCGCGGCACCACCTGGTCATCGACATCGCCACGATCGAGAAGGGCGGCACGTACCTCGGCATGGTGAGCTCGATCAAGCCCGACGACCTCTTCACCCAGTGGCGGTCCGAGTACGAGGCCGACGTCATGGTGAGTCTGGCGTCGCTGGCGGGAGAGAAGATGTTCTTCGACGGCGACAGCTCGTCCGGCGTGTCGTCCGACCTCGAGGGCGCGACCCAGATCGCGACCTTCATGGAGGGCTACTGGGGGATGGGCTCCACCGTGTCCTCCCACGGGGTGACGCACCGGGTCGGCATCGGCGGCGGTGGCCGGCCCGGCTCGGGCCAGCAGAAGGAGAAGGACTTGCTGAAGAGCGGCCTCGGCGAGCGCATCGAGGAGAACCTCGGGTCCCTCATGCAGCGCACCGAGAAGCTGCTCGCCGACAACTGGCTCGAAGTGCTCGCGGTGACCCACGCGCTCGAGACGAACAAGACCCTCACCGGCGACGACATCAAGGCGGTCGTCGACGGCACTCCCGGGCCGCTCGTCGACGGCACCGAGTACCACACACCCGAGTTCGCCGAGCAGGCCAAGCTGTACCACCAGCGCGTCCTCATCGCCCACCGAGAGCACGCCGAGGTCGACGTACCGCTCCCGGCGCTCAACGGCCAGGTGGGGTCGACGGGCGATCTGGCGGCCAAGGATGTGCCCCGGCCGCCACGCACGGGCGACGGCCGCACCAAGCGGACTCCCAAGCGGAAACCCAAGTCCCGGGACAGCTAGAGCATCAGCTGCATCTCGACCAGGTCGAGCCAGCGGCCGAACTTGCGGCCGACCTCCCGCTCGGTGCCGACGAGCTCGAAGGCGCACGCCACGTGCAGCGCGATCGATGCCTCGTGGCCCCCCACGATACGGGCCATCACCGAATGGAAACCGTGGTCGACGGCCAGCCGGAGAAGCTCGTCGAGCAGGAGGCGGCCGATGCCCTGGCCGCGGCGGTCGCGGCGCACGTAGACGGAGTCCTCGACCGTGGTGGCGTACGCGGCTCGATCCTTGAACGGCGAGAGCGATCCGAACCCGACGACCTCTCCCGCCTCGTCGACCGCGACCACCGCCGGATGCGCCCCCGCGTGCGCGTCGATCCATTCGACCTGCTCGTCGAGCGTGCGGGGAACGAGGTCGAAGGTGACCGTCGACTCGGCGACCTCGATGTTGTAGATGGCCCGGATCGCCTCGGCGTCGCGTCGCTCGGCCAGGCGAACCGTGAAGCCCACGACGGCGGACGCTATCGCGGGGGTTTGGGCCTCCAAGGCGTTGCTATCCTCGAAGGCTCGCCCCCTTAGCTCAGTCGGCAGAGCACTTCCATGGTAAGGAAGGGGTCTACGGTTCGAGTCCGTAAGGGGGCTCGGCGGTGTAGCTCAGTTGGCAGAGCACGCGGCTCATAATCGCGGCGTCGCGGGTTCGAGTCCCGCC
>DASYQJ010000083.1:0-7027 GCA_036005605.1 Acidimicrobiia bacterium | reverse complement strand
GGAGGTCAGGGTCCGAAGATCCGCCGTCACGCTGACATCCCGCACGGTCGTGCCCGTGATCGTGAACGAGCCCGTGACGTCGCTGGTGCGGCCGGTCGCCGTCTGGTCGATCGCCCCGCCCACCAGCTGTTCCGTCACGCGGTACCCGACGAAGCTGTTGGCGTCGCCGGGGGCGACCCGGTACGTCCCGTCGAGGGTGCCCCCGCCCACGGTCGTCGTCTTCGTGATCTTGGCCGGCGGCTCGGGATCGCTCTTGATGAAGAAGTACCACCCGCCGGCCGCCAGGCCGGCGAGCACGATGATCGCCACGCCCAAGCCGATCAGGATCTTCGTGAGCCGGCTCATCCACCCTCCCGTTTCGGGTCGCGTCACGTTACGGGATGTATACGGACGACCGGCGTCAGGGGTTCGACGATCTCTCATGCTCGCTTCATGCGCCTGTCCGTAATCACATCGCAGTGGACCGGCGGCAATTCCTGTTCGGCGCGGCCGCGTTCGGCGCCGCCGCGATCGCCGGCGTTGCGATCGGGCTCGACGAGCTGCATGGGAGCGAACGCACACGTCCCCACCCTCGAGCCAGGCCGGCGGCGACCGTCCCGCCCGCGACCACCGCTCCGCTCGTGCCCGCCGACGCGCTCCATGCCGAGTGGGTCGCGGAGGAGAACGCCAAGCCCGGCACCGGTGACTGGCAGATCATCGGCGTCGGCGAGGCCGGCGCCATCGAGGGCTACGCAAGTGCCGTCAGCGCGCAGCAGGGCGAGACGATGACCATGCACGTGTCGACTCGCGCCCAGTCGTTCCACGTCGAGGCGTACCGGATGGGGTGGTACGGGGGGACGGGTGGTCGGCTGGTGTGGAGGTCGGCCGACATCCCAGGGAAACGGCAGCCTGCGGCCACCGTCACGGCGGGCGTGAACCTCGTCGAGACCCGTTGGGAACCGTCACTCTCGGTCCCCGTCGACAGCACGTGGCCGTCGGGGTGCTATCTGCTCAAGCTCGTCGCTCCCGTCGAGGGAGTGCAGCAATGGGTGCCGCTCACCGTGCGAGACGACTCGAGCCACGCCGCGTTCCTCATGATGAACGCCGTCACCGAATGGCAGGCGTACAACGAATGGGGCGGCTACTCCCTCTACTTCGGGCGTGGCCGCGGCGGGCGGAGTTTCGAGAACCGCGGGCGCATCGTCTCGTTCGATCGCCCCTACGACCAGCCTGGTGGCGCCGGTGACTTCGTCGGGCTCGAGCTCCCCCTCGTGCAGCTGCTGGAGGGTCGGGGATACGACGTGAGCTACATGACGAGCGTCGACTTCCACCGCCGCCCGGACCTCGTGCAACAGCACCGGGCGCTCCTCTCTCCCGGTCACGACGAGTACTGGTCGAAGCCGATGCGCGACGGCGCGGAGGCAGCGCGCGACCGGGGCGTCAACCTCGCGTTCTTGGGCGCCAACGCCGCGTACCGGCAGATCCGCTTCGAGCCGTCGGCGCTCGGCCCTGACCGCCACCAGGTCTGCTACAAGTCCGCGAACGAGGACCCGATGCGGAAGGTGGACCCTTCCGTGGTCACCGTCAACTGGCGCGACGCACCCGTGAACCGGCCCGAGAACGCCATGATCGGGCAGCAGTACAAGTGCAATCCCGTCCGCGACGACATGGTCATCGTCGCCCCGAATGCCTGGATGTTCGATGGGACCGGCGTCACGATGAACCAGCGCCTCGCCACCGTCATCGGTCCCGAGTGCGACGCTTACACGCCGGGCAAGCAGGTGCCCCCGAACGTGCAGATCCTCGCTCACTCGCCGGTCAAGTGCGGCGGCTTCTCTGACATGACGTACTACACCGCCCCCAGCGGAGCCGGTGTCTTCGCCTCCGGCTCGATCTGGTGGATCACCAAGCTGACGCCACCCGGACCGGGCTCCCCGTTCGACGCGATCGTCAGCACCACCACCGAGAACATCCTGCGCGCGTTCGGGGCTGGGCCCGCCGGGCTCACCCATCCGTCCGAGCCGAATGCGAGGACCGTCCACGCCTGAGGCCGAATCCGGCTTCGGCCTCGAGCGGATCGACTATCCTCGTGCCGGATGAACCGACTCGCCCGCACCGTCATCGTCATTCAGTAGCGAGCGCCGGCGCCCGGCGTTCGCCCTCGACCGTCCACTTCGGTGGGCGGTTTTTCGTTCTCGGAACATTCCAGGAAGTGCAGGAACAGGAAGAGCACCGTGACCCATCGCATCGGGATCATCGGCGGAGACGGCATCGGCCCCGAGGTCGTCGCCGAGGCGCTCAAGGTCGTCGACGCGACCGGCGTCGCCTACAAAGCCATCGCGTTCGACCTCGGCGGCGCGCGCTACCTGCGCACGGGCGAGGTCCTCCCCGACGCGGAGCTCGGCGAGATCGGCGGCCTCGACGCCGTCCTGCTCGGCGCGGTGGGGACGCCCGACGTCCCGCCCGGCGTGCTCGAACGTGGCTTGCTCCTCCGGCTGCGCTTCGAGCTCGACCTGTACGTCAACCTGCGGCCGTTCAAGGCCGGGCCCAGCGCGCTCAACACCGGCGTCGACTGCGTCGTCGTGCGCGAGAACACCGAGGGCGTCTACGCCGGCGAAGGCGGGTTCCTGCGCAAGGGCACGCCGAACGAGGTCGCGACGCAGGGCTCGGTGAACACGCGACTCGGCGTCGAGCGGTGCGTCCGCTTCGCGTTCGAGCTGGCGCGACAGCGTGAGCCCGGCACCGGCGCGCAGCGGCACGTGACTCTCGTGCACAAGACGAACGTGCTGACGTTCGCCGGCGACCTGTGGCAGCGCACCTTTGACGAGGTCGCCGCCGAGTACGCCGACGTCGCGACCGGCTACCAGCACGTCGACGCCGCGTGCATCCATCTCGTTCAGGACCCGGGCCGCTACGACGTGATCGTCACCGACAACCTCTTCGGGGACATCCTCACCGACCTCGCCGGCGCCGTCTCGGGCGGGATCGGTCGCGCCGCCTCCGCCAACCTGAACCCCGCCCGGACGGGCCCGTCGGTGTTCGAGCCGGTGCACGGCTCGGCGCCGGACATCGCGGGAACGGGACAGGCCGACCCCCGGGCTGCGATCATTTCCGTGGCCATGCTGCTGGAGTTCCTGGGTGAGACCGAGGCAGCCGCCCGGGTCGAGAAGGCGGTGGCCGCCTCGGACGACGTGAAGGGGACCACGTCGGAGATCGGCGACGCGATCGCCGGAAAGGTGTGACGGGATGCCCATCGAGAAGACGGCGAAGATCTGGATGGACGGGGAGCTCGTCGACTGGGACGACGCCCGCATTCACGTCCTCACCCACACGCTGCACTACGGCTCGGGCGTCTTCGAGGGAATCCGCGCCTACCCGACTGCGAGCGGCCCGGCGGTGTTCCGGCTCACGGACCACATGCGCCGGCTGTTGCAGTCCGCGCACTTCTTCATGATGGAGGTGCCCTTCTCGCTCCAGGAGCTCGTCGACGCGACGAAGGAGACCATCCGGGTCAACCAGGTGGAGTCCTGCTACATCCGGCCGATCGCGGTCCTCGGCTACGGCGAGATGGGGCTCAACCCGCTGCTGTCCCCGGTGAACGTGTCGATCGCGGTGTGGCCGTGGGGCACGTACCTCGGCGACGAGGGGATCAAGCACGGTGTGCGCATGAAGGTCTCGTCGTGGCGCCGCATGGATCCCAACGTGAACCCGGTGGCGGCCAAGGGCACGGGCATCTACATCAACTCGAGCCTCGCCAAGGTCGAAGCGCTGCACGCCGGCTACGACGAGGCCATCCTGCTCAACACGCAGGGATTCGTCTCCGAATGCACGGGCGAGAACGTGTTCGTCGTGAAGGACGGCGCGCTACTCACCCCGCCGCTTTCGTCGGGCGCGCTCGAAGGGATCACGCGTGACTCGGTGATGACGATCGCACGCGACCTCGGCTACGAGGTGCGCGAGGAGAACCTGCTCCGGACCGACCTCTACTGCGCCGACGAGGCGTTCCTGACCGGCACCGCCGCCGAGATCGTCCCGATGCGTTCGGTCGACGATCGCGAGATCGGCGAGCCCGGCGAGATCACCCGCAAGATCCAGGAGATCTACTTCGCAACCGTGCACGGCGAGGTTCCGCAATACAAAGAGTGGTTGGAATATGCCCGCGAGTGACGTCCCGAGCAGCGTCGAGATCTACGACACCACGCTGCGCGACGGCGCGCAGCTCGAAGGCATCTCGCTCACCGTCGACGACAAGCTGCGCATCGCGGAGCAGCTCGACTGGCTGGGCGTCCACTACATCGAGGCGGGCTGGCCCGGCTCCAACCCCAAGGACGACGAGGCCTTCCGTCGGATCCCGCACGAGCTGAAGCTCCAGACGAGCAAGGTCGTCGCGTTCGGCTCGACGCGCCGCGTGAAGGGCAAGGTCGACTCGGACGACACCTTGCGGCAGCTCCTCGAGGCCGACACCGCGGCGGTCTGCATCGTCGGCAAGTCATGGGACTACCACGTCACCGAAGCGCTGCAGACGACGCTCGACGAGGGAGCGGCGATGGTGGCGGACTCGGTCGAGTTCCTCCGGGCCAACGGCCGCCAGGTGCTCTTCGACGCCGAGCACTTCTTCGACGGCTACCGCAGCAACCCTGAGTTCGCGCTGCGTGTGCTTGAGGGTGCGGCCCAGGCGGGCGCGTCGCACCTCGTGCTGTGCGACACGAACGGCGGGACGCTGCCGCACGACGTCGAACGCGTGGTCCGCGAGGTCGTCGCCTACTTCGGCGGCGATGTCGCCGTCGCCGTCCACCTCCACGACGACGCCGGCACCGGCGTCGCCAACGCGTTGGCCGGAGTGCGCGGCGGCGCCACCCAGGTGCAGGGGACGATCAACGGGTACGGCGAGCGCACCGGCAACTGCAATCTGACCGCGATCATCCCGAACCTCACGCTGAAGATGGGGATCGAGACCATTCCGCCCGACCGGCTCGAGCGCCTCACGCCGGTCGCCCACCACGTGGCCGAGCTCGTGAACATGGCGCTCAATGCGCAGGCGGCGTACGTCGGCTCGTCGGCGTTTGCGCACAAAGGTGGCATCCACGCCAGCGCCATCGCTCGCAAGCCCGACGCGTACGAGCATGTACGCCCCGAGCTGGTCGGCAACCGCACACACGTGGTCGTGTCGGAGCTCGCCGGTCGCAGCAACCTCGCGATGAAGGCGAAGGAGCTCGGCATCGAGCTCGACGGGCCGCAGCTCAGCGAGATGGTCGACACGCTGAAGCAGCTCGAGCACGAGGGGTACCACTTCGAGGTCGCGGACGGGTCGCTGGAGCTGCTGATGCGGAACGCGACCGGCTGGCGGCAGGACTGGTTCCACGTCGAGGAATGGGAGGTCATCGTCGAGGACGCCCGCGACGACGAGCGCCTGTCGACCCAGGCGATCGTGCGGGGCCGCGCCGACGGCGACGCCTTCCACGAGATCGCGACGGGCAACGGCCCCGTGAACGCGCTCGACGCCGCCCTGCGTAAGGCCATCGGGACCCGGTACCCGCAGCTCGATCGGATCCACCTCACGGACTACAAGGTGCGCGTGCTCGACACGCACAAGGGCACCGGCGCCGTGACCCGGGTCCTCGTCGACAGCACCGACGGCGAGGAGACGTGGACGACGATCGGGGTGGGGGAGAACATCATCGAGGCCTCGTGGCAAGCGCTCGAGGACTCGCTGGTGTACGGCTTGCTCCGCGCCGAGACGCGCAGCTAACAAGCTGCCGTGCCCACTGATCCGTTCGTTCCCGAGCGCCTCGAGGACGAGCCGCGCCAGGAGCCGAACCTTCCTCCGGGCGTGAAGATGCCGCCGGCGAGGAGCTGGGTGGCGAACCGGCCCGGCGACCTTCCCGCCGGCTGGCCGACCGGCAAGCTGCTCGGCTCGCCCGGCCCGAACATCGGGTATGCGCTCACGCTCGCGAACCGCGTACGCGATCAGCTGGCGCTCGCCCCGCACGAGCATGCCGACGATGCAATCGACGTCGTCGCCGAGATCGCCATGCGCCGCGCCGTTCTCTTCGGGCGGGCCCCGATCATGCGCGACGTCGAGTTCGGCATGCAGATCCTGGGCTACCGGGGTGACGCCGATCCCGACTTCGTCGCCTGGCGGATGCGCGCGGTGCAGGGCGCCCACCACGACTACTACGAGCGGCGATCCCTCGTCGACGCGATCCCGATCGACATCCTGCGCCTCGTCCCCTCCGCCCTGCCCGCCCACCTCGCCGAAGCGCGCGACGCGCTGCGCGCCGCCGTGCCGACACCACTGCCCTGAACGTGCGTACCTGAGGCACAGAGCGTGCTTCACGTACGCATCAGGAGAACCCTGACTACCATGTCAGGTTGTGAGCGCCCCGAGCTTCTTGCTCTCCGAGGAGCACGAGGAGTTCCGGGCGGCGCTCCGTCGGTTCGCCGAGAAGGAGATCGCCCCGCACGCGGCCGAGGTCGACGAGCGGGAGGCGTACCCGAAGACGAGCATCGACGCCTTTCGCGACTCCGGCTTCGTCCGTGCGCTCTACCCGCCCGAGCACGGCGGTGACGCCGGCGACCTGCTGACGACGGCGTTGGTCGTCGAGGAGCTCGCCCGTGCGTGCGGTTCGACGGCGCTGACGGCGCTCGTCACCCGCACCGGGGTCGCCGCCCTCCTCGGCCACGGCACCGACGAGCTCAGGCAGCGCGTCCTCCCGCCAGTTGTGGCGGGGGAGCAGCAGGCGAGCTACTGCCTCTCGGAGCCCAACGCCGGCAGCGACGCCGCCTCGATGACGACCCGGGCGGTACGCGACGGCGAGCAGTGGGTGCTGAACGGGCGCAAGGCCTGGATCACGAGCGCCGGCGTCTCCCACGTCTACACCGTGTTCGCCAAGACCGATCCCGCCGCCGGTCACCGGGGCATCAGCGCCTTCGTCGTCGAGCGGGACCGGCCCGGCCTCTCGATCGGCAAGCTCGAGCACAAGATGGGCCTCCGAGGCTCGCCGACCGGCGAGGTCGTGCTGGAGGACGTCACCGTCCCGGCCGAGAA
>DASYQJ010000082.1:0-8939 GCA_036005605.1 Acidimicrobiia bacterium | reverse complement strand
AGCCTTGGACGCCGCCCACGAACTCGTCGAGGTCGCTGTCGGCCGCAGCGATGTCGCACCGGCGCGGGGCGACAAGCGGTTCACGCAC
The DNA here is from genome assembly GCA_036005605.1 of Acidimicrobiia bacterium. Lineage (GTDB taxonomy): Bacteria > Actinomycetota > Acidimicrobiia > IMCC26256 > JACDBD01 > JALZAA01. The sequence goes on along the minus strand of DASYQJ010000082.1, from coordinate 8,851 downwards.
CCGGCCTGGTCGAGCAACCCGCTCTACCGCCGCCTGCTGCAGGCGTACCTCGTTCAGCGCCGCGCGCTCCTCGATCTCGTCGACGACGTCGACCTGGACTCGAAGAGCCGCGAGCGCGCTCGATTCGCCATGTCACTGTTCACGGAAGCGGCGGCGCCTACCAACACGTTGGCGGGCAACCCCAGCGCGTTAGCGAAAGCACTCGAGACCCGTGGCGGCAGCCTGGTCACCGGACTCCGGCACTTCGCCAACGACGTGCGCCACAACGGCGGCATGCCGTCGACGGTCGATACCCGACCGTTCACCGTCGGTGAGAACCTCGCGGTCACCCCGGGCGCGATCGTCCATCGCAGCGACGTCTTCGAGCTCGTCCAGTACGCACCGAGTAGCGACACGTCGTTTACGCGACCACTCGTCGCGATCCCGCCGCAGATCAACAAGTTCTACATCACCGACATTGCGCCCGGGCGCAGCCTCATCGAGCACACCGTCGCGGCACGCGTGCCGTACTTCGCCGTGAGCTGGCGCAACCCCACGCCCGCGCAGCGGGACTGGAACCTCGACAGCTACGTCGGCGCGTGCAGGGAAGCTGTCGAGGTCGCGTGCGACGTCGCCGGTAGCGCGGACGCCAACGTGTTGGGGGCCTGCGCCGGCGGCATCACGATGGCCTGCCTCGTCGGTCACGTCACCGCGACCGGGGAAGAGCTCGTCAACTCGGCCACGTTCCTCGTCGCCGGGGTCGACACTTCGGTGGAGTCGATGGTCGGGATGCTCGCGTCGAACGCCGCGATCGAAGCTGCCCGCACCCGGTCGCAGCGGGCCGGCGTCCTTGATGGCAGGGATCTGGCCCGGGTCTTCGCGTGGCTTCGTCCCAACGACCTGGTCTGGAACTACTGGGTGAACAACTACCTGCTCGGCCAGAATCCACCTGCGTTCGACATCCTCTACTGGAACGCCGACACCACGCGGCTCCCCGCCGGCCTGCACGCCGATTTCCTGGACCTGTTCCGTTCGAACGGGCTCGCGAACCCGGGCGCACTCGAAGTGCTCGGGACGCCGATCGACCTCGGCAAGGTCATGTGCGACGCGTACGTCGTGGCCGGTTCCACTGACCACATCATCCCGTGGACCGGCGCGTACCAGACCACGCAACTACTCGGGGGTGAGACGGAGTTCGTGCTCAGCTCGAGCGGGCACATCCAGGCGATCGTCAACCCGCCCGGCAATCCCAAGGCCTCGTACCGCACGCGGCCCGGTCCGCCGCCACCCGATGCCCAGGCGTGGCTCGATGGCGCGGATGCACATCCGGGGAGCTGGTGGGAGCACTGGACGGCATGGTTGACGGCCCGGTCGGGCGACGATCGGCCGGCGCCCGATCAGCTCGGAAACCGGGAACATCCACCCCTCGACCCGGCGCCCGGCCGCTACGTCCACCTCGCGTGACGCAATGGTGAACCGGCTGCTCGATTTCGTCCGCGTCGACGGCCAGCTCGTCCGAGTCTCCGTCCGAGGCGAAGGATCGCCGCTGCTGCTCATCATGGGCCTCGGCGGCAACATCGAGATGTGGGAGCCGCTCGAGCGGGAGCTCAACGCGCGCGGCGTGCAAACGATCGCCTACGACGCATCCGGCACCGGAGAATCCCCAACGCGGCTGGTGCCGCAACGGATGCCCGGGCTCGCGCGGCAGGCCGCGCACATCCTCGATGCCCTCGGCCACCCCGACGCCGCCGTGCTCGGCGTCTCGTTCGGTGGGGCCGTCGCCCAAGAGCTGACTCTCGCCAGTCCGCACCGAGTGCGCCGCCTCGTGCTTGCGTCCACCACATGTGGCGTCGGCGGCGTCCCCGGCAATCCGCTCGCGCTGTCGTTGCTCGCGACGCCGCTGCGCTACTACTCGCCGACCTTCCTTCGCCTCACCGCCAACATGCTGTACGGCCCGACCACGGGCGAGAACGGCGACCTCCTCCGCGAGCAGATCGACGCCCGCCGCGTCCGTCCGCCGAAGCTCTGGGGCTACATCGGCCAACTCGCGGCGGCCGCTGGCTGGACCAGCCTCCCCTGGCTCCACCGCCTCCGGACGCCGACGCTCGTGCTCACCGGGGGCGCCGATCCCATCGTTCCCCCGGTGAACGGTCGCATCCTCACCGCTCGCATCCCCGGCGCCGAGCTGCACGTCGTGCCCGGCGCCGGACACCTTCTGCTCATGGACCGCGCCGAGGAGTGCGCCGCCACGATCGCCGACTTCCTCGAGAGCAGAGCGCAACGTTCTGGTGTCAAGTAGATGCCTCTATGCCAATGCCTCTATGGCAATGTCTCTATGGCACCTAGTTGACGCCAGAAGAACGGATTATGGCGCGCCGACCTCGCTCGCTCCTCCTCGTCGAGCTATGACACGCTTGGACGGAAGAGCAGAGATTCGTTCTGTGCGCAGCATCCGTGATCCAAAGCGCGGGTATCTGGTGAGTCCTAGGGCCGGATAGCGGTCAGCGCGGACGGACGAATCCGGCGAGCATCTTTCCGACCTCGACGTCGCCGGTTCCGGTGGTGACTACCGGATCGCCCGCGGCGAATGCGCGTAGTTCGTTCTCGTTCTCAGCTTCGACGACACCGAGACCCCACGATCCCGTGTCGTCGAGCACGGGGCCGAAGACGACCATCTGACCCGAGTCGATCAACGGCTGCCAGTAGGCGGCGTGGCGACCCATGATCTCGCGCTCCTCGTCACTCATGTCGAGAGCAAAGTTCGGTCGCGGAGCTTTGAGCCTGAAAACAAAGGTGCTCATGCGGTGAAGCCTACGAGCGACTCAGACCCTGACGGCGGCCATCGGCCTCGATTGCCCTCGAATCGGCGATCAGCGCCGATGTACCTACGGAAGACGGCAGGCAGCAATCCACGAACCGCCCGAGTCTTGCTGAAGGCTCACGGCCTTGACCACTAGTCCGCGTTCCCTCGCCGGTCGCGACGATAAGGGGTGCGAACTGAAACTCGATGGATCCGACGACTCGGGTGATCTGGGGCGCCTAACGCCGGTTACGCGCTCCGTTTACCCATCGACGCGGCTGTTGTTATGTGCGGGGCTGAGCTGCTACGGCGCCCGAGTGAGACCACGCTGAGATGTGACGGGCCACTTCATCGGTCGTAGCGAGTGCGCACCAGAATGGGCATCATGTGTAGAAGCAGGCTTTTCGGAGGTCCGTGATGCAGCGGTCCGGCAGCCTTGCCGCGGACGTCTATGGCGAGGGGGACACATCCTCCCCGTTAGTTCTCCTGCACGGCTTGACCTTCGATCGGACAATGTGGCGTCCAGCGCTCGAAGAGCTCGCGGCGCGCGAACCGCAGCAGCGAGCCGTCGCCTTCGACCTTCCAGGTCACGGTGAGTCGAACACGCAGGAATCCTGCGACATCGACAGTGTGGTCGCAACGGTGCATCGTGCCATCGATGCGGCGGGAATTGAGTCGCCCGTCGTGGTTGGTCACTCAATTGGTGCCGTGATTGCAACGGCGTACGCAGCGCAGCATCCCGCACGCGGCGTGGTGAACGTGGACCAACCACTCTTTATCGCCCCGTTCGCCGAGCTATTGCAGTCAATCGAAGCCCAGCTGCGCGGGCCGAACTTCGCCGAGGTCTGGCAGATGTTCGCGGCGAGTTTCCACGTCGAGCTGTTGTCGCCAGCGGCACAAGAGGTCGTGCGTACAACAAGCAGTCCGCGCCAGGATCTTGTGCTTGCCTACTGGAAGGAAGTGATCGAGCGTCCAGTTGCATCGCTCACCGCGATGGTCGAAGCTCGTCTCGCGCAACTGAGCGAGCAGCATCTGCCATATGTGATCGTCGCAGGCGCCGCGCTTGATCCAACGTACGAGACGTGGCTGCAGAAGATGCTTCCCGAAGCCCAGGTGGTCGTCTGGCCCAACAGCGGGCACTTCCCTCACCTCGCGAAGCCTGCAGCGTTCGCGAAAATCCTTGCCGACACGGCAACCTGGTAACAACCACGCCACTCACGAGGCGCGCCAGAACTACCGGTCCGCGCTCTTCGCGGAGGTACAGAACGCGCCGACCGAACGGTGTCCTGCAGACGCATCGCCGAGCGCAGAACGTCACTTCCGCGTGCGTGGTGGCGACCGGCGCGGCAATCTGTCGCGGTGGACGCCCTCCACGCAGCAGTCGCGGCACCGCTCGGCGAGGGTGTGACGCGACGGCTCTCGCTCCGGCGCCTTGAACGCGACGACCTCGACGAACTGGCAGCCGTGTTCGCTGATCGTGAGGTGTGGGAGTTCGAGTACGGGCGCGGCATGACCGGTTGGGAGACCGAGGCGTTCCTCGATCGTCAAATGAACCTGTGGGCTGAGTGCGGTTTCGGCGGCTGTGCAGTGCGAAAACGAGCACACCCCAACCTCATCGGCGTCGTCGGACTTTCCGTGCCCATGTTCTCGCACGAGCTTCTCCCAGCCGTGACCGTGGGCTGGCGATTTGCGCCGACGACGTGGAGAAGGGGATACGCGACAGAGGCGGCAACGGCGGTGTTGGACCAGGCACTCACGACGATGGAACTCGATCGCGTGGGGTGCGTCACGAACGCCGAGAATCGTCGCTCGATTCGTGTTGCCGAACGCCTCGGCATGAGGGTCATCACCGAGACGAGCGTGCCGAGCGACGACGGAACACGTCAGGTCACAGCGCTGCTCCTTCAGGTCGACCGCAACGACTGGCCCACGGCCAACGCTCGAAGCGATCGGACGTAGCTGCCGATCCGAGTTCGTAGTCGCAGTCCAGAACGTCGCGCCAGAACGACGCCAGGAGCCACTGAGTTGCCCCGTTTCGTGGACACCTCGTGGGTCCCGACACTTCGCGTCACCAGCCTCAAAAGGACGGATCAGGTTCGATACGCGATGGGGTATTGGCGGCGGCGCACCGGCCTGGCGGTGCGCCGCTCCCCCACTCCGCCTCGGAAGCTCAAAAGCGCGTTGCACCGCACCGCGATCATCGACGCTCCACTCATCTGACGAGCTAGCGCACGTCAACGTTCAATCCCGCGCGGCCAAGGATGTGTCGGCGGGGGACTTGAACCCCCCACCCCCATTGCGGGGACGAGCCCCTAGAGCTAGGCGGATCGACCTACACATCCGTTGCTCTAGCCAACATCCCCAAAAGGGAGTGCGCGGCGGCTGGGCCGCGGGCTGGTCGCAAGACTTCTGGGCGCAGACGACCCGGTTATTCATGGGACCGGCGACCCTGGCGTTGATCGCACGGATCGCCGGTGCGGAGCGGGTTGAAGATTGTTCTTCGGCCGTCGTTGTGTGGCGCCGAGACCACGCGTGAAGCAACACCAGAACCGCTCGTTATGGTCGGCTCAACAAGCGCTCGCGGCAGATAGCAACCGCTCGCTCCCGGGCCTCCGTGGGGCGCATTTGGGGGCTGTCGCCCCCTCACACGAGCGCGATCGTGCGGCCGGTTGTGCGGCGCTTCGCCATCGCGTCGATCGCGGCGGGGACCTCGTCGAAACCGATGACCGAGCCGATGACGGGGCGGACGCGCCCGGCGCGTACGAGGTCGACGACCTCCCGAGTGATGTGTTCCCCCAGCTCTCTCGACAGGAAATTGAAGCCCATCGCCTGCTTCACCATGGTCGCCACGGCGGGTTCCGCGTACGCGAGGAGCACGCCACAGAGTTTGAGGTTGCCGGCCGCAACCCGCCGCGGCACGTAAAAGGGCTCGTCGGCGACGGTCTTGTCGGAGGCGAACCCCATGATCACGTAGCGGCCGTTGTAGGCGGTGCACTTCATCGAAGCCTCGGTCACGGCCTCGCCGACGGTGTCGAAGACGACGTCGACGCCACGGTTGTCGGTCTCGGCCATCACGACCTCGGCGAAGTCGGTCTCCGAGTAGTTGATCGCGATGTCGGCGCCGAGTTCGCGGCAGAGCGCGACCTTCTCGTCGGTACCCGCCGTCGCGAAGACGCGGGCGCCGGCGTCGGCGGCGAGCTGCACGGCCGCGGAGCCCGCCCCTCCGGCGGCGGCTTGGATCAGCACCGCCTCGCCCTGGCGGAGCTCCGCGCGGTCGAACAGCCCCAGCCATGCGAGGTGGAACGGGAAATAGAGGGCAGCGGCGTCGGGCAGTGCGATGTCGTCCGGCATGGTAAACACGGAGACCTTCGGGCAGATTGCGTACTCGGCGTACCCACCGAAGGCCTGCTTCGGCATGGCAACGACCCGCGCGTCCTGCCAGCTCTCGGCGCCGGGCCCGCAAGCGTCGACGACGCCCATCACCTCCATCCCGGGCGCGTACGGCAGGTCGGGGCGCACCATCATGTTGCCGCCGGTGATGCGCTCGAGATCGTTGAGGTTCAGCGGGATCGCCTGCACCCGCACGCGCACTTCGCCGGCGTCGGGCTCGGGGACCGGAACCGTGTCGAGCTGCAGCACGTCGAGCGGCTGGCCGTACTCGTGCGTGCGCCACGTGCGCATCTCGCTCATGACGTCCCCTCTACTCAGGTGCGAGGTCGAACCGTTCGATGTAGAAGCGGAAGTCGCGCCGCACGGCCTCGGGATCGATGCCGTATTCCTCGGGCGTGTAGAGGTGCAGCCCGTGCTTGCCCTTCGGGTTGTCGGCGATGAACGCCCGCATCCGCGCCGCACCCTCGTCGGTCATCGGGAGCCCGAGGGCGTCGTAGATGCGCTCGACCTCGGCGAACTGCTCGGCGACGAAGTTCGGGAAGTACATGTCGTAGAAGATCGCGTCCGGGTAGGAGCCGGAGTTGCGGACGTCGAGCGCGTGCTCGACCACGCCGCGCAGCCGCCCGGTCCAGTCGCGCGCGATCTCGAAAGGGTCTACGTCGTCGCTCCCCGCCTCCCGTACCAGGCTGGTGAGGCTCGCGTAGGAGGTGACGGACTTCACCGGGTCGCGGTGCGTGAACACGATCCGGGCGTCCGGGTACGTGCGCAGCAGGTGCTCGAGACCCCACATGTGGGCACCGGTCTTCAGCACCCACCGATCACGGGCGTTGCGCCACTGGAGGTGCTGGAGCTGACGCTCGTGGAAGGCGTAGACGGGCGCCCAGTCGGCCTCGGCGTCGACCCAGTCCTCGTACGACGGGACACGGAACTGGTTGTGGAACAGCGGCGTGCACATCGCCTCCCCCATCATCACGACGCACTCCTGGGTCAGCTGCGCCCCCATCGGGTGCATGGCGCGAAACTTGCGGTCGCGTTCGGTCTCCGTCTCCGGGTTCGGCAACAGCGCGGCGGCCTGGGCGATGCGGGGATCGGTCGCGAACGTGGCCGCCTCCGGCGGCGGCGACGGGAACATCACCTCCCACGTGATCGGGGCGCGGCTGTCGGGGTCCTGGGCGAGGATGTCGTGGAGGATCGTGGTGCCCGTCCGCGGGAACCCGATGATGAAGACCGGGCGCTCGATGCGCTCGTCGGCGATCTCCCGGTGCCGCTTGCGGTCCTCGACGTAGAGGAGCCGGTTCACCGTGTGCTGGAGCACGCGCTCCTGGGCGATGAGGCGCCCCATGTCGTTCAGGCGCGCCTCGCGTTCGAGCGCGTGAAGGAACAGCGCCATCGGCTCGAGGAACGGACCGTCGCCGATATCATCGAGCCCGCCGGTCCGCCTAGCGGCCTCGGCGAGCATGCCGTCGACATCGAACGGGACGGCGCCGTCGCTCACGGGTCGGCCCTGCCGGTCGAGGCCTCCGCGACCTGGCTGCGGATCCCGTCGAGCGCGCGGTCGACCGAGTACTCGAACAGGTCGTCGAGGCTGCGCTCGCTGAAGTACGGCAGCACGTCAAGAAGCTCGGCGCGGTCGTCGGCGTCGAGCACGCCGAGCGACCCATAGATCGCGGCGGCTTCGTCCTCGACGGACTGGAGGTCGTCGGGGCGCGCGAGCTCGAGGGTGATCGCGCCAAGGATGGTCTGGGGGATCCAGCGGAGCGCGTCGGCGAGGGCGCGGCCCTCCAGTCCGGCACGCCGCAGGCTCCGCGAGAGGATGGCGACCTTCTCGAGCAGTGCGGGCTGGAAGCGACCGTTGCGGGTCATCTCGCTGATCAGCGGCGAGTGACGGCGCGCGACCTCGCGCAGCGACGAGCACCACGCGCGAACCTCGGCCTCCCAACCGGCATCCGGGAGGGGCACCACGCTCCAGTCGCGCAGCGAGCGGTCGACCGCGCCGTCGACGAGGTCGTCGCGGTTGCGGACGTGCGTGTAGAGCGACATCGGGCGGGTGCCGAGCGCCCGGGCGACGCGCTCCATCGTGATCCGCCGGCTCGGGTCGGCCTCGATCAGCTCGACGGTGGCTCGCAGGATCTCGTCGCGGGTCAGCGTGCCCCGGGACACCCGGCCGCGCGTCCGGGCCGCTCGTGCGCGTGCCGTCTCCGCCATGTCGGAGACCATAACGTATGCCATACGGTACATTCAACGGCACTCCAACCCGGGCTGACGGCGCCAGGCGCGGCTCAGTGCGGCACCCGAGGGCCCCGAGAGCGGCGAAGAACCGTGCGAGGCGAGCTGCCTCGGAGTCGAAGACGTCGAACGGATCGAGGCCGGTCAATTCGGAGTCGTCGGCCACCGCTTCCGAGTCTCCCCTGCCCCCGCAGTGAACGCACGCCAGCAGCCCACTTATCGTTGCGTTCATCGCCGCTGCAGAAACGCACGCGCACGGAAATGCCCGCCGGGCTCCCGGCCGGCTCCGTGTGACAGTGTTCGGCCGTGAGGGCATGGCGCGTGCACGAGTTCGGCGAGCCGGAGAAGGCCCTGCGGCTCGACGAGGTGCCGGAACCGGTTGTGGGCCCCGGCGAGCTGCTGGTCCGCGTGGCCGTCACGACGCTCAACTTCAACGACGTCGACGGCGTGCGAGGC
>DASYQJ010000081.1:0-2203 GCA_036005605.1 Acidimicrobiia bacterium | reverse complement strand
GTTGTTCATGTAGTTCGGGAGGTCGAGATAGATCGCCATGTGCCCCCGCCCGATCCGTCGCGCCTCGACCGGATCGGTCTCGAGCAGGACGGCCTGCTCGGGCGCCAACAGCTTCTCCGGGCCGAGGATCTCGCGGGCACGGGCGGTGTGCTCGGGTGGCACGTTGTAGGGGTGCGCGCCGTCGGCGCGTTCCGCCGCCAGCGCCAGCATCTTCGGGCCCAGGGCGGCGAGCACGCGCCGGGGAGGCTCGATCGGCTCGGCGGCGACGTACATCGCGGTGTCCATGCGCTCGAGGTACTCGCGCATCGCCGTCAGCGGGGGACCGTACGTCTGGCCGCGAAGGCCCTCGACCATCGGTTGGTGACTCACCCCCAGCCCGAGCACGAACCGGCCCGGGAACGCCTCGGAGATGGTCTTCCAGCCCCCGGTCATCGTCATCGGGTCGCGTCCATAGATCTGCGCGATGCCGGTGCCGACCGCGATGCGGCTCGTCCCGCCGAGGAGGAGCGCGGCGTGCACGAGCGGGTCGCGGCCGACGGCGTCCGGAATCCAGATGGCGCCGTATCCGAGCTCTTCGACCTCCGCCGCCACCTCGCGCGCCCGCGCGATGGGCTGGAGGTCGAGGGCGAACGTCCAGATGCCGACGCGGCCGAGGTCCATCAGTGATCACCCCGCTGGACACGAAATGAGAACACGTTCTACCTTGGGGATCGTAGCGGGGGAGAGCGATGTGAGCGTGACGACGGACCGGCCGCACGAGCGGCTCCTCATCGGCGGCCAGTGGGTCGAGGGCGGCGACGGCGGCTACGAGATCGTGAACCCGGCGACCGAGGTCGCCGTCGGCGTTGCGCCCGAGGCGTCCGTGCAGCAGGCGCACGACGCCGCCGGGGCGGCGCGGGAAGCGTTCGAGTCGTGGTCGCAGACGACGCCCGAGCAGCGTGCGGAGCTCCTTTCGGCGGCCGCCGTCCGCGTGCGGGAGAAGCTCGAGGACCTCGTACCGCTCGTGATCTCCGAGACGGGGTGCACGACCGCCGTCGGCCGCGCGATGCAGGTGCCGGTGGCCGCCAGCCGGTTCGATCGGTACGCGCGCGGTGCCCTCGAGCCGAACGTCATCCCGCTGGCGCCACAGGAGATGCCGGCGACGCCGATGGCGCCGGCGGGGCTCATGGGCGCGCTGGCGCGCCGGGCCCCGGTCGGCGTGGTCGCGTGCATCACGCCGTACAACTTCCCGATCGTCAACATGGCCGGCAAGATCGGCCCCGCCCTCGCGATGGGCAATACGGTGATCGTGCGACCGGCGCCCCAGGACCCGCTCGCGGTCATCGAGCTCGTGCGCATCCTCGAAGAGGTCGGCTTCCCACCCGGCGTCGTCAACGTCGTCACCGGGTCGAGCGCGGCGACGGGGGAGGCGCTGGTCGAGTCGCCCGACGTCGACATGATCAGCTTCACCGGGAGCACCGCCGTCGGTCTCCGCATCGCCGAGGCCGGCGGGCGCACGATGAAGCGGCTGCTGCTCGAGCTGGGCGGCAAGGGGGCGGGCATCGTGCTCGACGATGCCGACCTCGCCACCGCAGTCACCGCCGTCGGATCCGTGTGGACCTTCCACGCCGGGCAGATCTGTACCGCGCCGACGCGGGCGATCGTGCACCGGTCGCGCTATCAGGAGTTCGTCGAAGGTCTCGCCAAGATGTCGACGCTGCTCCCCGTCGGCGACCCGACCGACCCGAAGACGGTCGTGGGTCCGCTGATCACTAGCGCGCACCGGGAGCGCGTGGAGGGCTATATCCGCGCCGGCGCCGACGAGGGGGCGGAGGTCGTCACCGGGGGAGGGCGGCCCTCACATCTCGACCGGGGCTTCTACGTCGAGCCGACGCTGCTCGCCGACGTGCGCGGCGACATGCGGGTGGCACGTGAAGAGATCTTCGGTCCTGTGATCGTCGTCGAGACCTTCGACGACGACGAGGAAGCCATTCATCTCGCCAACGACAGCGACTTCGGCCTCTACGATTACGTGTTCACCTGCGACTCGGCGCGCGGGATGCGCGTCGCCCGTCGCCTGCGGGCCGGCAACGTCGGCATCAACACGATCCAGCGCAACCACGAGACGCCGTTCGGCGGCACGAAGCTCAGCGGGGTCGGCCGCGACGGCGGGTCGTTCGGCCTCCACGCGTACTCGGAGCTCCAGAGCGTCGTCTGGCCCGGG
>DASYQJ010000080.1:0-22022 GCA_036005605.1 Acidimicrobiia bacterium | reverse complement strand
GCCGAGCGTGCGGATCGCGATGAGCGACGAGCCGTTCCAGGCCAGGGCGGTCAGGAACGTCGCGACCGTGAAGCCGGCGAGGCCGATGAGGTAGACGCGGCGGTGGCCGCGCACGTCGCCGATCTTCCCGAACAGCGGCATGGACAGCGCGAGCGCGAGGAACGGCCCGGTGACCGTCCACGTGAGCGCGGTCTCGCTGGCACCGAGGTCCCGGGCGACGTCGCCGAGCGAGACAGCGAGGATCGTGATCGTGAACCCGGTGGCGAACAGCCCCGCGAGCGCGGTCCAGAGGACCCACCACCGGTAGCGATCGCTCTCGCGGACGTGGCGACCGATGCGCTTGCGCAGCAGCATCGGCCACGCGACGGCGGGGACCTCCTCGCCGCCGGGGTACTCGACGACGAGCGGGGACTCGGAGTCGCGGTCCATCGGCCGGTCGAGGCTAGCTTCCTGCCTCGTCGGGCCGATGGCCCGTCAGTGTTGGTTTGGGTTGTCGGGCAGGTCGAGCCGCGGGTTCGCGGTCGAACCGGTCACGCGTCTTCGAGCACCCAGAGTGTCTCGAGGTGCGCAGCATCCTCGCGTGCGTCGGTCTCGGCGAACAGCCGCGCCGTCGCGTCCGCCCAGCGAGTGAGGTCCTCGGTCAGCAGCAGACGACCCACCGGCCGGTCCGGGCCGGGTCGGTGAGGCAGCTGGCCGTATCGCCGGCCAGGTCGCTGTGGTCGCGGTCCCGTCGTCGCCCCGTGCGGGAATCGCTTCAACAATCGCTCCCATCGGGTCCAGTGAACTGGTGGCTGAGCTCGTGACTGAACTGGTGGCCGGTGGCAGGGTAAGGAGAACGGGCGCGCGCGTAAAGAGGCGGGTGACTACGGCGCTATGGCTCGTTCGCGCCATGACAAGGGCATAGCCCTGTACCACGATTCTGGACGAAGCGCCCCAAATCGGGCGGCCGCGACGCCCTGACCTGCGCGCGTTCCGCGGCCGGTCCAAATGCCGCGGGACGCGACAAACGCGGGAGACGGGCACCCAATCCGGTCGGGATGTGTAGCCCTGTCGGGCTATGACACGGGTCATTTCTGCGTGCTCAGCGCAAGTTTCTTTCCCGCCGGCGTCACGCCGAGTCGGCGGCCACCTCGCGCCAGGCTCGGACGAAGACGTAGAGGGCGACGAGGCCCAGCCAGGCCTGCGACATCAGCTGGGTGACTCCCTCTTAGCGCCGAGCGGGACCGCGCGACGAGGGTGACGAGAAGAGCGTTCAGCCCGCCCTCGGTGTCGCCGAAGACGTCCACGGCGGCCTACTTCTTCGCCGGTTGGAGCTTCTGCGCCTCCTTGTCGAGCTCCTCGACGGTCCAGCGGTCACCCTTGTCGATCTTCTCGGACAGCTTCCAGGGCTGGAAGCGCTGCACGACGCCACCCTGCACGAGGAACGCCTCGCCCGAGAACGGGCAGTCCTCGGTGGCGAGGTAGCCCACGAACGGTGACACGTTGGCCGGGTCCCACACGTCGAAGGACGCGTCCTCGGGCGCCTTCACGACTTCCTGGAGCCCCGGGGTCTGCTCAGTGAGGCGCGTGCGCGCGGCGGGCGCGATCGCGTTGGAGCGGACTCCGTACCGGCCGAGCTCGAGCGACGCGATGTACGAGAACGTCGCGATGCCGGACTTGGCGGCGCCGTAGTTGGCTTGTCCGGGGTTGCCGAGAAGCCCGGACGTGGACGAGGTGTGGACGATCGACGCCTTCACCTCTTTGCCGGCCTTGCTCTGTTCGCGCCAGTAGGCGGCGGCGTGGCGGGTCGGGCAGAAGTGACCCTTCAGGTGCACGTGGATGACCGAGTCCCACTCCTCCTCGGTCATGTTCACGATCACGCGGTCCCGCAGGATGCCCGCGTTGTTCACGAGGACGTGCAGGTCACCGAACGTGTCGACCGCCGTCTGGATGAGCCGCTGGGCGCCGTCCCAGTCGGCCGCGCTGTCGACGTTGGCGACGGCCTCACCGCCCATCTTCTCGATCTCGTCGACGACCTGCTGCGCGGGCGCGCGGTCGGCGCCTTCCCCGTGGATGTCGCCGCCGAGGTCGTTGACGACGACCTTCGCGCCCTGCTCGGCGAACAGCAGGGCGTGCTCGCGGCCGAGGCCGCGACCCGCACCGGTGATGATGGCAACCCGCCCGTCGAGCGCACCCATGGTGATCCCCCGTCGAAGACGACGCGGCATCGTATGCGCCGACTTGACCGAGCGGTCAAACGATCGCCCCCTCGCACCGTTGGGTCGCAAACCGGCGCTCAGCGCGGGTTTCGACCCGACGTGGCCTGGGGCTCCGGCCGCCGCGCCGGTCAGAGGACGAGCGTGACCTTGGCGCCCCGGTTGACCTGGGTGCCCGCCGGCGGGTTCTGGCTCTTGACCGTCCTGCCCGGCGCGAAGTTCTGCACGTCGGCGACAAGCCCGCTCGCCTGCAACGCCTGGCTCGCCTGTTCGACGCTCATGCTGACGACGTTCGGGACGGCGACCGGCTGCGGGCCCTTGCTCACGTGCACGGCGACCTGGGAGTCGCGCGGCGCGAGCTGGCCCGCGGGTGGGTCCGTCCCGACGACGTTGCCGGGCGGCACCGTCTCGCTGAAGTCGTCGACGCGCGTCGCGCTGAAGCGCTTGGCCTGGAGGGCGGCGACGGCGGCGTCGTAGTTCTTCCCCGACGTGTCCGGCACCGCCACCGGGCGCGGGCCGTCGCTCACGACCAGCGCGATCGTGGACTCGGGCGCGTGCTTCTCGTTGGCGGCCGGGTCGGTGCGGATCGCGATGCCGGCGGGGACGTTCTCGTCGTAGTCGTGCCTGGGATCGACGGCGAAGCCGGCGCCGGCGAGCGTGAGGGTGGCCTGGTCCTCCGGTTGCCCGGCGACGTCGGGGATCACGACCGGGGGCGGCCCGCGCGACACGACGAGACGGACCGTGCCGCCGTCGTCGAGGAAGGCGCCCGCCGACGGTGCCTGGCTGATCACGCGCCCGGCCGGGTCGTCGACGTCGCGCTGCTCGACGTGGACCACGAGCCCGGCCTTGGCGGCTCGCGCCGCCGCTTCGTCCTGCGTGAGCCCGACGAGCTGCGGTGCGGCGACGGTGCTCCCGCCCGCCGACCGTGCAAGCAGCAACCCCGCCGCGACCAGCACCGCGATGACGAGCACGGCGACGACCGCGGGCACGGCACGCGGCGCGTACCGCCCGGGACGCGGTGCGGGAGCGGTGTCCGCCCGCGCGGCAGTGTCCGTCCGCGCCTGCGCCGTGGCCACCGTGGAGTCGGCGTCCTGGTCGAAGACCGTGCTCGTCCTGCGCAGTTCGGTGGGGTGCGGGTCGACGTGCGCGTCGAGGCCGACGAGCGTGAGCGGACCCGGTGGTGGAAGGTGGCGCGAAGCGTCGGTGAGCGCTTCCGCCATCGTGATCGCGTCCGGGTACCGCTCGGACGGCTGCGTCCGTCCGGCACGTTCCACGACGGGGGCGAGCGCGCCGAGCTCCTGGGGGGCGGCGAGTGGGACGCGTGCGCGCACCGCCAGTGTCCCGATCAGCGTGTCGGCCACCTCGGGGACGCGCCCCGTGACCGACTCGACGAGCACGACGCCGAGAGCGTAGAGGTCGGCACGCGCGTCGAGCGTCGCGCCGGTCCCCTGCTCGGGCGCGGCGTACCGCGCGGTACCGACGAGCGCGCCGGTCGGCTCCGTCCAGCTCGCTTCGGCCAGCGCACGCGCCAGGCCGAAGTCGGCGACGCGTACGGTGCCGTGCTCGTCGAACAGCAGGTTGGCCGGCTTGATGTCACGGTGGACCAGTCCGCGGGTATGCGCGTACGACAGCGCGGTGGCGACGTACCGACCGGTGTGCGCGGCCTGTGCCGGCGTCAACCGGATGCCCTCGTCGAGCATGCCGCGGAGACTGCCGCCCGACAGGAGCTCGAGCACCATGAACGGGACGGCGTCCTCGCCCCAGTCGAAGACCGTCACCACGTTCGGATGGTGCAGCGAGGCGGCGAGTTGGGCCTCGGCGCGGAAGCGGCGGAGGAACCCGGCGTCGTCGGCCAGCGCGCCATGCAGCACCTTCACCGCGACGCGGCGGCGGAGGCGCACGTCGTCGGCGACGTACACGCGTCCACTGCCGCCCGAACCGATCGGGGCGAGCAGCCGGTACCGGTCGGCGAGCACGCGGCCGGCGAGGTCGGTCAGGCCGCTCAACGCCATGAGCGTTTACGGTACTGAATGCGCGCGTCGATTCCGCGGCACACCCGACGGTTAGTCTCGCAGCGACGGCGGCTTTGCCGACCGTTGCTGCAAAGTCGGAGCTTGCGACGACGACAGGGAGGGATGCGTGTCGTTGGGTACTCCCCCGAAGTTCGCGGGCGGTGACGGGTCCCGTCGTCGACCAACGGGTGTGCACCCCTGGCGAGTCATCATCGTCGTGGGCGGGATCGCGCTCGTCGTGAGCCTTGCGCTCTTCCTGGGTTACAACTCCGACACGACGGATCAGGGTCGCCAGGAGGTCTCCGCCGACGTGCGGCAGGTCCGGCCTGCGCCGGGCAGCATCGCGACGCCGCAGACGGACGTCGAGGTGCACCTCCGTTCGGGGCTGACGGGTGTGCTCGTGCTCAACGGCGTCCGCCTGCCCGAGGACCAGCTCGTGATCGACAACGCCACCAGCACGATCACGTTCCGGCCCGCGCCGGGCAAGGAGGTGAGCCGGCTCGCCGCCGGCCGCAACGACCTCGCCGTCCTGTACTGGAGCCAGACCGAGCCCGAGCCCGCCAAGCCGCAGAGCTACGGCTGGAGCTTCCAGGTCGGCGCGTAGCTTTTGGCGCCACCTACGTACGTCAGAGGTATGTAAACGGCGCCAAAACGGGGGACCTCAGGAGATCTGGAGGATGGCCGTCCCCTGGACGGAGTCGCCCGCGATGGCGGCGAGGGCGTCGTTGGCGGCATCCAACGGATACGTCTCGTACTCGGCCCGCACGTTCGCCTCGACCGCGAGCGCCACGAACTCCTCGGCGTCACGTCGGGTCACGTTGGCGACCGACCGCAGCGACCGCTCGCGCCAGAGCAACGCGTAGTCCATGACCGGGAGCGGGCTCATGTGGATGCCGGCGAGCGAGACCGTCCCGCCCGGGCGTATCGCGCGCAATGCGACGGGCACGAGCTCACCCACGGGCGCGAACACGACCGCCCGGTCGCACGTCTCGGGTGGGAGCTCGTCGGCGGCGCCGACCCACGCCGCGCCCAGCTCCCGTGCGAGCGCGCGATGGCCCTCCCCCCGAGTGAGCACGTAGACCTCGCAGCCCCAGTGGCGCAGCACCTGCATGACCAGATGGGCGGAGGACCCGAACCCCATCAGCGCGACGCGCTCGCCGGGCTCGATCTCGGCTCGGCGCAGCGCGCGGTAGCCGACCGCACCCGAGCAGAGCAGCGGTGACACGGCGAGGTCGTCGAGATTCTCGGGGAGATGGATCGCGAAGTCCTCGGGCACGGTGATCGCCTCGGCGTAGCCGCCGTCCGCGGTCCAGCCGGTGAACGTGCCGTGCTCGCACAGGTTCTCCTGGCCGCGCCGGCAGTACTGGCAGACGCCGTCGGCCCAGTGCAGCCAGCACACGCCGACGCGGTCGCCGGCGCGCAGGCGCGTGCAGCCGTCGCCGAGTGCGTCGACCGTCCCGACGACCTGGTGTCCGGGGACGATGGGCAGCTTGGGGAGGTCGAGCTCACCGGTGACGACGTGCAGATCGGTGCGACAACACGCGCACACGTGAACTCGGAGGCGCACCTGGCCGCGTGCCGGCTCGGGTGGCTCCCGCTCGACGAGGCGGAGCGGCGCGTCGGCGATCGGCGCCGCCCGCTCCAGCACCTGCGCCTTCATGCGCGCGCTCTCACGACGCGACGAACGTGGCCCAGCCCTTGATCGCGGTGCCGCCGGTCTGGCGCGTGCACAGGAGCTCGAGGTCGACCAGGCGCTCGCCGCCGTCCTCGTATTGCTTCGTGACCGTGCCGGAGCACGTGAGCGTGTCGCCGGGCCAGACCTGCTCACGGAACTGGGCGCCGAAGCGGCGCACGTTGGCGGCGCCGAGCCAGTCAGTCACGTACGTGGCGAGGATCCCGGCCTGGAGCATCCCGACCGAGAACACGGTCGGGAACCCGGCGCTCTTGGCGTACTCCTCGTCGTGGTGGATCGGGTTGAAGTCGCCTGACGCGCCCTGGTAGCGCACGAAGTCGGTCCGGGTGAGCGGCCCGAAGTCGCGCGGCTCGGCGGCGGTGCCTTCGCTGAGGTCGTCCCACGTCACGTCTGTCGTCACCATCGTCGTCAGCCCTCCGTCGGCGGCTTGCCGGTCTCGATCGCGGTGGACCGCATCTCGGCGACGAGGTCACCGGCCTCGTCGCGGAACTCCTGCACCGTGACCACGAACGTCATCGTCCCGCCCCGCTTGCCTTCCTTCTCGTAGATGTCCTCGACACGGGTCTGCGACGTGAGCTTCGTGCCCGCAGCGGGCGGCGGCCCGTGGAACACGAACTCGCGTCCGCCGTCGAGGACGCGCCGCATGTCGAGCTGGAGGTCGCCCCACCGCGCCGCGCCGGGCGGCGCCCAGAACACCGACGACACGAGGAACGTCGGCGGCGACACGGGCACGGGGTCGTCGAGGTACTCCGGGTTCTGCGACTTCGTCGCCCGGGCGAACTCCCGCACCTTGCCCCGTTCGACGACCAAGTCGTACGCCTCGCCGGTCTGACCGACCGCTCCCTTGTTCACCATCAGTCGGGTCCTTCCTCCAGGAGCTTGCGGAACGCAGCTTCGTCGAGGAGCGTCACGCCTAGCTGCTCGGCCTTCGCCAGCTTCGAGCCCGGATTCTCGCCGACGACGACGTAGCTCGTCTTCTTGGACACGCTGTTCGTGACCTTGCCGCCACGCGCCTCGATCTCGGCCTGCGCCTCCTCCCGACTGAGCTCCTCGAGCCCGCCGGTCAGCACGAACGTGAGGCCGGTGAACGTCTGCTCGATGTCGGGCGCGGCCGCGCGCGTCGGGCCCTCGAAGTTCACGCCCGCCTCTCGCAGCTTCTCGACGAGCTGACGGGTCCGCTTGCGGGCGAAGAACTCGTGCACGCTCTCAGCCACGATGGGCCCGATCCCCTCCACTTGCGTGAGGTCCTCGGCCGAGGCGTCGAGGATCTGGTCGAGGTGGCCCATCTCGCGGGCGATGTCCTGCGCGGTCGCCCCCCCGACGTTCGGAATGCTCAAACCGACGAGCAGCCGCGCCAGCTGCTGCGACTTCGACGCCTGGATGTTGTCGACGAGCTGCTGCGCCGACTTCTCGCCGATGCGATCGAGCTTCACGAGGCGTTCGACGTCGAGCCAGTAGATGTCGGCCGGGTCGGAGAGCAGGCCGGCATCGATGAACTGGCGGACGCGCTCCTCACCGAGCCCGTCGATGTCCATCGCGGCGGCGAAGTGCACGATCCGTCCCCAGCGCTGCGCCGGACACTCGACGTTGACGCAGTTCGTCGCCGATTCTCCCTCCGCACGCACGAGGGGCTGCCCGCACGCCGGACAGTCCTTCGGGAACTTCCAACGTCGCAGACCCTTGCGCCGCTTCGCGAGCACCGGGCCGACGACCTCGGGAATCACATCGCCCGCCTTGCGCACGATCACGGTGTCGCCGATGCGCACGTCCTTGCGGGCGACCTCGTCCTCGTTGTGCAGAGTCGCCTGCCCCACCGTCGACCCGCCCACGAAGACAGGCTCGAGCTGCGCGAAGGGTGTGGCGCGGCCGGAACGGCCGATGCTGACCATGATGTTGCGCAGCAGCGTCGTCTTTTCCTCGGGCGGAAACTTGTACGCGATCGCCCAGCGGGGCGCCTTGCTCGTCGCGCCGAGCTCGTCACGTTGTCCGAGGTCGTCGACCTTGACGACGACGCCGTCGATCTCGTAGCCGAGGTCGTGACGCAACTCGAGCATCCGTTCGGAGAACGTGTACACGTCGTCGAGCGACTCGAAGCGGGTGATCCTGTCGTTGACGGGGAAGCCCAGGTCGCGCAGCCAGTCGAGCGTCTCGGTGTGCGTCCGCAACCGCGGGCCACCCTCCTTGACGCCGGGCTGGTAACAGAAGATGTCGAGCGCACGTTCCGCGGTGATCCGCGGGTCCTTCTGCCGGAGGCTCCCGGCCGCCGCGTTGCGCGGGTTCGCGAACAGGCGGCCCTCTGCTTCCTCCTGGCGACGGTTGAGCGCCTCGAACGCCTTGATCGGCATGAACACTTCACCCCGCACCTCGAGGCGCGCCGGGAGGTCCGTGCCCTTCAGCTGCTTCGGCACCGATTCGATGGTGCTGACGTTCGGGGTGACGTCCTCTCCTACGTATCCGTTGCCGCGCGTCGCGGCGCGCACAAACCGTCCGTTCTCGTAGAGCAGCGACACCGCGAGGCCGTCCATCTTCGGCTCGCACACGAACGCGACCGGGTCGGTGATCTGACGCTCGATGCGCTTCCCCCACGCGAGGAGGTCCTCGAGGTTGAACGCGTTGTCGAGCGACAACATCGGCAGGACGTGCTGGACTTCGGCGAAGGTGGTGGCCGCCGCGGCGCCGACCTGTTGGGTCGGCGAGTCGGGCGTCACCAGCTCCGGGAACTCACCTTCGAGGCCCTCGAGCTCGCGGTAGAGCTCGTCGAACTCGGCGTCCGAGATCTCGGGCTCGTCGTCCTGGAAGTAGCGCTCGCGGTGGTACCGGACGAGCTCGCGCAGCTCCTTGACGCGAGCCTCGATCTCGGACGGAACGGCCACGGCTTTGAGCCTACTGACGCCGAGTCAGGGTGAATTCGGTCAGGTCGAGGTCGGCGGCGACGTCGTCGACGGCGGGCTCGTCGTCGGCGGCGGACCGCTCGTCGCCGGCGGAGGTGACGTCGTGGCCGGGGGACGCGTCGTGGCCGGGGGCGTCGTGGTGACCGGTGGACGAGTGGTGGTGGTCACGGCCGTGCTCGGCACGGACGAGCTCGGCGGATTTCCACCCCCGCCTCCGCTCGTGAACGCGAGGGCGACCAGCACCACGAGGGCGATCACGATGACGGCGACGATCGCAGCGACGAGCAGCCGCATCCGGCGCGCCTTCTCCTCGTCCTCGGGCGTCGATCCCGTGGCGCCGGCCGGCTCGCCGGCGTCGACCGGTGCGCCCGCGACGGGAACCCCGGGTGGGGCTGACATCGCCTGCGTGGCTTCGTACGCGCCGGGGGCGGCAGTGGGGTCGTCGACGACCAGGCCGGTCACGGCCTCGTCGCCCCGCGCGGCGGCGTCGTCCTCGACGCGGGTCCCGCAGCGCGGGCAGAACGTCGCGCCCGGAGCGAGCGGCTCGTCGCACACCCGGCAGCGATCGGCGCCGTTCGACACGTCAGGCGCCGAGCGTCAACCGGGCCGCGATCGCCTGGTCGTGCGCCCGGTCGGCGAGCTCTCGAGCGAGACGCAGCGTGCGTTCGGCCTGGCTCGGCCCGTGGCCGGCGAGCCCACACGCCGGTGTGATCACGCTCTGGGTGCGGAGCCGGACGGGGTCGCAACCGCGGCGCGTCAGCTCGCACCACACGCCGACGAGCGCGCGCCACAACGGATCCACCGATTCGCCCACCGGCCGGTCGGTCGGGACCGCGCCCCACGCGATCCAACCATCGGCGTCGAGATGACGGGCGAGCACGTCGGCATCGTCGACGAGGGCGCTGCCGACCTCGACGCCGAGGACCTGCGGGCCGGCTTCGAGACCCAGGCGCCGGTTGCCGGCGCCGCAGATGTGCACACCGGTCGGGCACACCGGTGCGGCGAGCGCGCCCGACAGCACATCGATGGCAGCCTCGTGCTCGAGCGGCGCGTCATCGCGCTGCCAGGCGACGAGTGCGGGCTCGTCGAAGAACAGCACGAGCGCCGAGCCGGGAAGGCGCTCCTCGACGAGATCTTCGGTCGCGATCGCCCATGCGCGCGCCGCCTCGCCACCGCGCCGGAAGGCCTGCTCTACGGGCAGTCCGCTGCGGAGCAGCGCGACGCCCAACGTCAACGGTCCCGCGATCTGCACCTTGACGCGGGGTGGCTGTCGATCGCCCGCTGCCGCGTCGAGAAACGCGAGAAGACCGCCATGTGCGTCGGGGTCGAAGGTCGCGACCGCGGGCTCGTTCGTGACGCCGCCCACCGCGATCGATCCGTCGCGCTCGATCGTCACCTCCGGGAGCGCACGCACCCACTGCGCCACGATGCCCTCGAGCGGGGTGCGCATCGGGAGTTGCGGCGCAGCTGGGAACCTCGGATGCGCCTCGAGCACAAGCTCCGCTGCCGCCTGTGGATCGGTGTGCGGGAGGCTTCCGATCGCAGTGGCGACCGCCGGAACGAGCGGCGGTGCATCGAGGGCGGCGGCCATGAGGCCCGTAGTATATGGATCGTTCCCGACGCCTCCGGAGGCCGATCGCGCCGATGACGCTGTGGTTGGTGCGGTTGGCGTGGGCTTCACTCCCGCTCACCGCGGGCTCGGCCGCGGGTGACGCGCTCGCAGGTTGGTCGACACCGCCGCGCACACTCGCCGAGGTTCTCTTGTGGGCAGCGTGGGCGACCGGGTTGGTGGCGTTGCTCGCGCCACACCCGATCGGGCTCACGGCGCTGCGCGTCGTGGCACCGACGTTTGCCGTGCTGGCGGCGGTCGTGGTCGCCACGGGGAGCGCGGACTCGGCACGGGCCGCAGTCGCGCTGGTCGCGGCCGTCGTCGCCGCCGTGCTGGTGATCGCGCTGCCCGCGGTCTCGTTCGCGTGCGCCAACGCGATCGCGTACGGCGACGAGCGCCGGCACCCCTTGCGTACGCCTCCCATCTTGTGGCTCGGCCCGCTGCCGGTGGCGCCGCTGCTCGTGGCGGGCGGGATCGCCGGCGGGCCGCTCCTCCTCGCCGACGCCCGCATCGGGGCGGGCATCGTCGCGCTCGTCGTCGGACTGCCACTCGCCGCTCTCGCCGCTCGGTCGCTGCACAGCTTGTCGCGCCGATGGGCCGTGCTCGTGCCGGCCGGTCTCGTCCTCGTCGACCCCATGACGCTGCCCGACCCGGTGCTGTTCCTACGCGAGCGGATCGAATCGTTGCGGGCGATGCAACGGCGTGAGCCCGTTCGCGCATCGGCACTCGACCTTCGCCTCGGGGCGCGGGGCGGGTCGGCGACGATGACGCTCGACCGCCCCACGGACCTGCTCCAGACGCGTCGGGGGCTGCGCGGCGCCGCCGCCGCGCACCCCACGGTGCTCTGCTTCGCGACCGTCTACCGGACCGAGCTGCTCATGGCGGCCGCGGCTCGCCGCATCCGTGTGAACGTGTGACGGTCAGCGCAACGCGATGTACGCAACGAACAGCGGGTACATCGCGAGCAGGGCAACGCCGCCGGCGCGGCTGAGACGACCGCGCGGGACGCCGAGCGCGATGACCGCGGCCAGCGCCGCAAGCATGACGACAAGAGGGCCGTGGAGCAGACTCTCATCCGCGATGGCGAGTGGGCGGGCAAGTGCGGCGGCGCCGAGGCTCATCGTCGAGTTGTAGGCGAACGACCCGACGACCGCCGCAATGACGGCCTCGGAGATTCCGCGCCGCGCCGACGACCAGGCGAGGACCACGAGCTCGAGTGTCGTGGCCAGACCGACGAGGGTCAGGCTCAGGTTGGTCTGCGTCGATTCGATCCCGGAGATCGACCGGATCGCCTCCACCAGGACGATCGAGCCGATCGCCAGTGCCGCCACGCCTGCGAGCACCAGTCCGAGCTCGCGCCCGACCCGGCGCGGCCGGTCGCGCCCGCCCGCGTCTGCATCGGCCAGCTCGGCGACCTCCCCGAGGGCCGGCGGCCGCCGCTCCCGGATCCAGATCGCGGCGACGTACGCGACGTAGAGCGCGACGAGCAACGCGCCGGCGGGGCGGCCGACACGGCCGTTCCAAGCCACGACCGCGGCCACGACGCCGAGCGGCAGCGCGAGCAGCGCGTAGCGCCGCACCCGGGGCCCGAACGGCAGCGGCGCGACGAGCGCGCCGACCGGCAGCGCCACCAGACACATCGCGATGTTCGCTCCGATGACGTCGCCGAACGCGATCGCGGGCACCTTGCGCAGCGATGCCGCGACCGTGGTCGCGAGCTCCTCGGGCTCGGCCCCGGCGAGCAGGAGCGCGAGCGCGAACGCGCTGACGCCGAGCCGCCGCGAGGCCGCCTCGAGGTGCTCGGCGAAGACCTCGGCACCCACGACGATGAGCGCGACCCCGCCGGCGAGCGCCGCGAGCGCGAAGACGGTTGCCATCGGCGGCGAAGGTACCTTTGCCGTCGCGGAAGGGAGTCCTGCTGATGCGCATCGAGTCTTCGGTGACGTCGATCTCGTGGATCCCGTCGGAGGCGGTGACGGGCATGACCAAGCTGCCGTTCGAGGTCGGAGTCACGCACTACGACAACCCGCCGCCCGACGTGATCGTCGACCTCGAGGGCTTGGGCGCCGCCGACGGCTTCCGCTTCGCGAACCGGCTCCGCGCTTGGGTAGAGGTCGAGAACGGGAAGATCGTCGACCACGGCTACGCGGGCGGCGCCGTGATGGGCTCCACCACCGTGCGGCTCGGCAAGCAGGCGACGTTCCAGGCGATCGGCTTCCCCGAGCTCCAGCGCGACCCGGAGGTCACGCCGACGTCGGTGCGCTTCGTGCAGACGGCGGGAGGCCGCCCGGCGATCCCCGCCCCGCGGCGCGTCCGCCATCCACCGTTCGTGCAGCTCAAGGGCCCGACGGTGTGGACGACGCTGGGTCTCACGATCGGGGTCGACGGCACCGCGCGCTTCGACTTGGCCGGCGCGAGCCCGTTTCCCCGGCACTGGGTCTACGACGCAGCCGGCAAGCTCGCCCAGAAGGCCGGGCTCACCGACTTCAAGGAGTGGTACCGGCATGCGTTCGGGAAGCACACGCCGTGGGGCGACGAGGACTCCAAAGTTCTCGTCACCGCGGTCGAAACCGCGCTCGAGCGCGAGCTGTCGCACGTGGTCATGCGAGGAGGCGGTGAGCCGAAGATCAAGAAGCTTCGGAAGGGCAAGGCGCTGACCAAGCAAGGGGAACCGGGCGACGAGGTGTTCCTGCTGCTCGACGGCGTGCTGTCGGTCAACGTCGACAACGAGCCGCTGGCCGAGCTCGGGCCGGGCGCGATCCTCGGCGAGCGCGCCGTGCTCGAAGGCGGCGTGCGCACGTCAACACTCCGCGCGGTGACGAAATGCAAGGTTGCCGCGGTCCCGGCCGACCACCTCGATCCGGAGGCCCTCACCGAGATCAGCAAGAGCCACCGCCGCGAAGAGACTTAGGTCGCGATCCCGCCGCCGAGGAGCATGTCGCCGTCGTAGAGCGCGACCACCTGGCCGGGTGCGACGCGGGGCTGGGCGCGCTCGAACCGCACGCACGCCCCATCGAGTCGGCCCGGCACCGGCGCGCCATGCGCCCGCACCTGCACGTCGAGCAGATCTGTGGGCCCGGGCACGCCGTCCACGAAGCGAAGATCCCGAAGCTCCACCGCGTCGCGCAGCAGGTCGTCACGGCGGCCGAGCGTGACGGTGGCGGTGGCGGCATCGAGGTCGACGACATACTGGCGCTCGCCGGTCGCCACGCCGACGCCTCGCCGCTGCCCGATCGTGAAGCGGGTGACGCCGTCGTGCCGGCCGATCGTGGCGCCGTCGGTGTCGACAACGGCGCCGGGACTCGCCCCCGCCCGCGCGCTCACGAACTCCTCCCGCCCGCCGCGCGTGATGAAGCAGACGTCCATGCTCTCCGCCTTGGCGGCTGTCCGCAGTCCGAGGCTCGACGCGTGCTCGCGCACCTGGGTCTTCGTGAGCTCGCCGACGGGGAGCAGTGTCCTCGACAGCTCGGGCTGGCCGAGCATGTAGAGCACGTACGACTGGTCCTTGGCGAGGTCGGACCCCCGGAGCAGCTGCCACCGGCCGGTTGCGTCACGACTGACGCGTGCGTGGTGGCCGGTGGCGACGGCGTCGAACCCGAGCGCTTCAGCGCGCTCGAGCAGGCGGCCGAACTTGATCGACCGGTTGCACTCCACGCACGGGTTGGGCGTACGGCCACCGGCGTAGGCATCCACGTATGGCCCCACCACCCGGGAGTCGAACTCGTCGGCGAAGTTGAAGACGTAGTGCGGGATGTCGAGTTGGGCGGCGACGCGGCGGGCGTCCTCGACGTCGGCGGCGCTACAACACCCGGAGTCGGACTCGCCGCCCCACAACTTCAGCGTCACTCCGGTGACGTCGTGCCCCGCCTCGCTCAAGAGCGCGGCGGCGACCGACGAGTCGACGCCGCCGCTCATCGCGACCAGGACCCGGGTCGGGCTCGCCGTCATCGTGACGCGCTGACCGCCGGCCGAAGCTGCTCGACGGCCCGCGGGATGAGCACGAGCGCCGTGTCGACGTCGGCGCCGGTCGACGCGTAGCCCAGGCTCAGCCGGATGGACGCCAACGCGGCGTCGCGGGGCACGCCCATCGCCTCGAGCACGTGCGACGGCTCGGTCGCGCCCGACGTGCACGACGATCCCGCCGCCGCGCACAGACCGTCGCGGTCCAGGGCGACGAGGAGCGTCTCGGCCTCGACGCCGGGGAACCCGACGTGGCAATTGCCGGCGACCTTGCGCGCCGGATCGCCGTTCACGAAGCAGCCGGACACGCGCTCGGCGAGCCCTGCAGCGAGCCGATCGCGCAGCGGTCGGATGCGCGCGACCTCCTCCACCCGGCGCCTTGACGTCACGCGCAGCGCCTCGGCCATCCCGACCGCGCCGGCCACGTTGACGGTCCCGGAGCGCAGGCCCCACTCCTGCCCGCCCCCCTCGATCAACGGCTCGATCGGCACATCGCCCCGGCGCACGAGCGCGCCGACGCCCTTGGGCCCGCCGAACTTGTGGGCGGACACCGACACGAGGTCGGCCGCGGCGGACGCCTCCGCGACGTCGAGCCACGGCACCGCCTGCACGGCGTCGGTGTGCAACACGGCGTGCGGTGCGCGGGCGCGCACGAGCCCTGCCACGTCGGCGAGGGGCTGGATCGTCCCAACCTCGTTGTTCACGAGCATCACGGAGACGACGACCGTCCGGTCGTCGAGCGCGGCCTCCAGCGCGTCGAGGTCGACGATCCCGTCACTGTCGACCCGGACGCGCGTCACCCGGAAGCCGTCTCGCGACAGTCGATCGCACGGCGCCAGCACGCCCTTGTGCTCGAAGGTGGTCGTCACCACGCCGTCGCCGCGGCCGGCATCGCGAGCAGCGCGCGCGGCGCCCTTCACGGCGAGATTGTCGGCTTCGGTCCCGCCGCCGGTGAACACGATCTCGGACGGCTCGGCGCCGAGTGCGGTGGCGATCTGCTCGCGCGCCTCCTCCAGCGCTGTCTTCGCGGCCCGGGCGGCGGCGTGCGCGCCCGACGGGTTCCCGAATGTCTCCGCTTGGAACGGCCGCATGGCGCCCGCGGCCTCCGGATACGTCGGCGTCGTCGCCGCGTAGTCGAGGTACACCACGGTCGAAGTGTACGAGCCGGGCGCCGTCCCAATTTCAACGTTCGGTGACAGGCTTGATGCGATGGCGGCGCGGAATGGGAGGCGACCGGTCGTCGCGCTCGTCGCGGTCACGGCCTTGCTGGCGTCGGTCGTGGTGGTGTCGGTGACCGCCGGCACGAAACGACGGGTGATCCTCTACGGCGACTCGCTCGCCTTCGAAGCCCGGGACGCCTTCGCGCTGTCGCTCCAGAGCGGCGACGTCGAGGTCGTCGACCGGACCTTCGGCGGCACCGCCATCTGTGACCGGCTCGACCGGATGCGCGAGGACCTCCACGACCTGCAGCCGTGGGCGGTGGCGTTCGAGTTCGTCGGCAACAACGTGACGCCGTGCATGCGCGGGCCGGCCGGCCCGCTCACGGGCGACGGTCTGGTGCAGAAGTACCGAGACGACGCCCGCACCGCGACCGAGCTCTTCGCCGGAGCCGGCGTTCGCGTGTACTGGATGGGTGCACCGATTTCCGCCACACCGGAAGCGGGTGACTTCGCGAGGGTGCGGCGCGGATACGAGGCCGATTCGGGGCGTCTGACGTTCGCGACGCCGCCCTTCCCACGCGTCCAATACGTCGATGCGGGGCAGGCAGTCCTCGACCATGGGCAATTCACGGCGACGCTCCCCTGCTTGCGGTCCGAGGGCGAAGGCGTCGGGTGCGTCGACGGACGCATCCCGGTCCGGGCCCTCGACGGCCTGCATCTGTGCCCGGTGCGAACGAGGCAGGGTGACGACCGCTGCCCCGTGTACTCCAGCGGGGCGGCGCGCTTCGGGCTCGCGATGGCGCGGCCGATCCGGCGCGACCTCGGTCTGTGACCGCCGCCACGCCCCGGCGCGGAAATCCAGCCCCCCGGAACCGACGCCGACCGCGCCGACGTTCAAGGCGGTGAGCCTCGCCCTTCCGGGCGCGGCCCGGCGGAATAACTGTCATACCCGGAAGCGATACTGCAGGCATGGGTACGCAGCTTCGACTCGTCAAGGTCGACACACCGGCCACACGGACCCGCGCCCGCCGTGGCGAGCCGACTCGCCGCGGCCGGCGGGCCGCGCACTGGCCCGACTGGCGGCTCGACGACCGCGCCCGCCACGTCGGACGGGCCGGCGTCGCCCAGGCCCGCGCCGCCCTCGCCCGAGCGCAGAACCCCGACCCCGAGGCTCCGCTGCACAAGGCCAGCTGACCCGCCGGCTCCGGAACGGAGGCGGCCACAAGGGCACAAGTAGCCTGGGCGCGGCGGCGGCGGCTTTGCCGACCGTCGCCGCAGAGCCGGAGCCTGCGACGGCGCCAGGAGGACGAGTGGCCGACGGCGAGTTCCCCCGCAAGTCGCTCGAAGAGTGGCGCGCCCTCGCCAAGAAGGAAGCCGGCGGCGACGTCTCGAAGCTGACCTGGCAGACGCCCGAGGGCATCGACGTCGAGCCGCTCTACACCGCCGCCGACCTCGAGGACCTCGAAGGCGTCGACACGCTGCCCGGGTTCGAGCCGTTCACCCGCGGGATCCGGGCGACGATGTACGCGAACCGGCCGTGGACGATCCGCCAGTACGCGGGCTTCTCGACCGCCGAGGAGTCGAACGACTTCTACCGGAAGAACCTCGACGCCGGGCAGATGGGCCTGTCGGTGGCCTTCGACCTCGCCACCCACCGCGGCTACGACAGCGATCACCCGCGCGTCGGCGGCGACGTAGGCATGGCGGGCGTCGCCATCGACTCCGTCGAGGACATGAAGCTCCTCTTCGACGGCATCCCGCTCGACAAGATGAGCGTGTCGATGACGATGAACGGCGCCGTGCTGCCTGTGCTCGCGGGCTACGTGGTCGCAGCGGAGGAGCAGGGCGTCGCACAGGACCAGCTCTCGGGGACGATCCAGAACGACATTCTCAAGGAGTTCATGGTCCGCAACACCTACATCTACCCGCCCGAGCCGAGCATGCGGATCGTGGCCGACATCATCGAGTACACGGCGAAGCAGATGCCGCGCTTCAACTCGATCTCGATCTCCGGCTACCACATGCAGGAGGCCGGAGCGACCGCGGTGCAGGAGCTGGCGTTCACGATCGCCGACGGCGTCGAGTACGTGCGGGCGGCGACGAGCCGCGGGCTCGACATCGACGCCTTCGCCGGTCGCCTCTCCTTCTTCTTCGCGATCGGCATGAACTTCTTCATGGAGGTCGCCAAGCTGCGGGCGGCGCGGCTGCTGTGGGCGCAGCTGATCCGGCAGTTCGGGCCGACGAAGCCGGGCTCGATGATGCTGCGGACGCACTGCCAGACGTCGGGCGTCTCGCTCACCGAGCACGACCCGTACAACAACATCGTGCGCACGGCGTACGAGGCGATGGCCGCCGCGCTGGGGGGCACGCAGAGCCTGCACACGAACTCGTTCGACGAGGCGCTCGCTCTGCCGTCGGAGTCCTCGGCCCGGATCGCTCGCAACACCCAGCTGATCCTCGCCGAGGAGACGGGCATCACCCACGTGGTCGATCCGCTCGGTGGCAGCTACTACGTCGAGGCGCTGACGCATTCGCTCGCGCACGAGGCGTCGAAGCTCATCGACGAGGTCGAGGAGCTCGGCGGGATGACGAAGGCGGTCGAGTCCGGGATGCCGAAGCTGCGCATCGAGGAGGCGGCCGCCCGCCGCCAGGCCCGTATCGACCGGGGCGAAGAGGTCGTCGTCGGCGTGAACAAGTACCAGCCCGACGGCAACGACGACGTCGAGATCCGCGCCGTCGACAACACGGCCGTGCGCGAGCAGCAGGTCGCGCGGCTCCGGAAGCTGCGTGAGACGCGCGACAACACCCGCGTTCAGCAGGCGCTGCAACGGGTCACCGAGGGCGCTGCGAGTGACGCGAACTTGCTCGAGCTCTCGATCGACGCGGTACGGGCCCGTGCGACGGTCGGCGAGGTCTCGGACGCGCTCGAGAAGGTGTTCTCCCGGCACCGGGCGACGATCCGTAGCATCAGCGGCGTGTACGGCTCCGCGTACGAGGGCGACGAGGGCTACGAGCGCATCCGGCGCGAGATCGACGAGTTCGCAAAGTCGGAAGGGCGCCGGCCCCGCATGCTCGTCGTGAAGATGGGCCAGGACGGCCACGACCGCGGCGCCAAGGTCATCGCGACTGCGTTCGCCGACATCGGCTTCGACGTCGACGTCGGTCCGCTGTTCCAGACGCCCGAGGAAGCGGCCCGCGACGCGATCGAGAACGACGTGCACGTCGTCGGCGTCTCGAGCCAGGCCGCAGGGCACAAGACGCTGGTGCCCGAGCTGATCCAGGAGCTGCGCAAGCAGGGCGGCGACGACATCCTCGTCGTCTGCGGCGGCGTGATCCCTCCCGGCGACTACGACTTCCTGCTCGACGCCGGTGTCGCCGCCATCTACGGCCCGGGAACCAACATCCCGCACGCGGCCGCCGAGATCCTCGAGCTCCTGCGCCGGCGCCACACGGAGTGAGCGAGCTCGCGCAGCAGATCGTCGACGGGGATCGCCGCGCACTGGCACGGGCGATCACGATCGTCGAGTCGACGCGCCCTGATCACCGCGAGGAAGCAGCCGCGCTGCTCACTGAGGTGCTCCCCCACACCGGCGGCGCGATCCGGATCGGCATCTCGGGCGCGCCGGGCTCGGGCAAGTCCACGTTCATCGAGGCGTTCGGCCTCCATCTCGTCGAGCACGGGCACCGTGTCGCGGTCCTCGCCGTCGACCCCTCGAGCACCCGCACGGGCGGCTCGATCCTCGGCGACAAGACGCGCATGGGTGATCTCACGCGTTCCGACTCGGCCTTCGTCCGCCCGTCGCCCACCGCGGGCACGCTCGGCGGCGTGGCGCGCCGCACCCGGGAGGCGATGCTCCTGTGCGAGGCGGCCGGCTTCGACGCTGTGATGGTCGAGACGGTCGGCGTTGGCCAGTCCGAGGTCGCGGTCGCCGGCATGGTCGACCTGTTCGCCGTCGTGGTCGCGCCGGGTGCCGGGGACGAGCTCCAGGGCATCAAGCGGGGGATCATTGAGCTCGCCGACGTCGTCGTCGTCAACAAGAACGACGGCGAGCTGGCAGCCGCGGCCAAGACCACCGCCACGGACTACAGCAGCGCGCTCCGCCTCGTGCGCTCGAAGACCCATGCCTGGACACCGCGCGTCGTGCTCGTGTCCGCGCTGGAAGGCAACGGCATCGACGAGCTCTGGTCGACGGCCGAGGAGTTCCGGTCCACCCTCGACGCCACCGGCGAGCTGGACCGCCGCCGCGCAGAGCAGGCGCGGGAGTGGATGTGGTCCGAGGTGTCCGAGAGCCTCATGGACGCGCTCCGCTCCGACGAACGTGTGGCGGACCTGGCGGATCGTCTCGAAGCCGCCGTCACCGCCGGCGATCTCCCTCCCGCGGCGGCGGCTCGCCAGATCCTCGACGCCTTCCTGCGAGCCGAGAAGTAGCCGTGGTCGAACCGAGGTATGCCGCGGCAACGCTCTTTGGTACGACCATCTGCCACGCGTCGAGGACGAGCTCACGCATCTCGGCCTGACCGAGTGCGTCGAGACGCACGTTCACCCAGTTGTATCGAAGCTCCGACGGTCGCGGCATCAGGAACTTGTCCGGCTCCGACGCAACGAGCGCGTCGCGCTCCTCCTTCGGGAAGGCGAAGCCCATCACCCTCTCGTCGCGTGAGAACGCGAGGTACACGAGTCGCCCGACGCGAAACCTGACGCAATCCCGGACCAGCGCCTCGTACGAACGGGGCAGCTGGGAAGCCAGCGCGCGCACGTCCTCGATGGTGGTCATCCGAGGACTCTGGTCACGGCGTCGCGGGTGAGGGCGGCGAGCTTCGTCGCGTCGTCGAGGTCGCCGCTGACCAGCAGACCGTCGCCGAGGACGACGAGGATGTCCGCGGTCCTTGCCGGATCGGGGTGGCCATCCGCCGCGAGCAGTTCTCGGAGAAGGGCGCGGTTCCACCGGCGGTGGTTGTCGACGGCCTTGCGAACGGGGCTGACCGGGTCGGGGTATTCCGCCGCCGCGTTCAGGAAGGGGCACCCGCGATAGCCCGGTTGGCGCGCGGCTTCGGCGATGCGGTGGAAGATCGCGAACACCTTCTCGCGCGGCGACGCGTCCGGGAGCCGGGCGACGGCCTCCCGTCCCAACTGGTCCTGCTCCTCGATGTAGGCGCGGACGAGCTCGTCCTTGGACGGGAAGTGGTTGTAGAAGGTCGCCTTCGCCACACGCGCGTCGGCGATGATCCGGTCGATGCCGACGGCGTGGACACCCTCGGCGTAGAAGAGGTTGGTGGCGGTGTCGAGCACCCGACGCCGGGCCTGACTCGTGCTGCGACGCTCGGAATCGACGGCGGACATCCCTTGACGATACCAGACAGATCTGTCTACCGTACGGTCTCTCGGTAGACAGATCGGTCTACCCCCGTGAAGGGAGATCAAGAATGGCCTCAGTCGTGAGGGAGATCATCGTCGACGCAGCCCCGGAGGCGGTCTGGTCCGCGGTCGGTGACTTCGCCAACGGACCTCTACAGACGTCCCCCGGCGTCATCGTCGACTGCCGCCTCGACGAGCCCGACCTTCGGGCGCTCACCTTCGCCGACGGCACCGTCGCCCGGGAACGACTCATCGCCCGTGACGAGCAGACGCGGCGGATCGTCTGGGGGTGGGTCGGGGACGAGGTCGTCCACGACAACACGTCGATGCAGGTCTTCGCCCAGGGCGGGTCGCAGAGCCGGCTGGTGTGGATCCACGACACGCTGCCGGACGAGCTCACGGGCTGGCTCGCCACCGCAATGGATCAATTCGTGCCCGTCGTCCAGCAGGCGCTTCGGTCTCCGGGAGGGGGTCAGCTCGAGGGTTGACCCCTAGGCGTACGCTTGCGTACAGAACCAGCAGGCGGTGAGTGCCCCGGGGGCTTCGGCTCCCGGGGTTCTCTTGTGCTCGGCTACTCTCGCCCCCTGGGGCAGCGGTTCTCGGGTCGTACTTACCCTGCCCGAGTGCGGCTGGGGGCTGCTGCCCCAACTTCTTCTCTTCACGCTGTCGCTCCGCCCAAGGTGCTGGTCGCGTGCGTTCCCTGAAACTGCCCACCACCCGGCCGCGCCGTTGACTCACTAGAGACAACTCTTTACAATCTGAGGCACCTTCACTTACCTTCACTTCCCCGGTCGCTTGCCGCCTCGCCGGGAGGAACCGATGCCCGCCACGCTCACGATCACGCCCTGGCCCGATCCGCTGCTCGACACACAAGGAGTCGGAACCTGCCCCGGACGGCGGGAGGAGCCCGATGCAACGACGGTGGTCGGACGCGCACCGATGTGCCGATCTGTGCGCCTTGGCTTGTTGGAGTTGCCGTCGTTCTGGCGCGTCGTTCTGTGCTGTGAGCTTGAGCGCAGATCGGCAGTTATGGCGCGGTCCTCGCGCCCATGCCTTAGTCCGAGGTTTCGCGGGCCAAGGCGAATGTCTCATCACCCGGGCGATATCGGATCAGCGGGTCGGCATGACGGTGCAGCCGCCACCAGT
>DASYQJ010000079.1:0-3603 GCA_036005605.1 Acidimicrobiia bacterium | reverse complement strand
CAAGCGATCGTCGGCGGACGGTCTGCCGTTCTCGATGATCGTCGCCCGTTACCGGGCGGACGGAAGACTCGATCGAAGCTTCGGGAGACGCGGCGTGGTCACGGTCGATCTCAGGCCGCATGACTCCAGCATCGGGGACGTCGTGGTTCTGCGCGACGGACGAATCCTCGTTGCCGGCCACGGTCATCCCGGACGAGGCACAACGGGCGGTCCTGCCGTCTGGTGCTTCCGGAGGACGGGAGCGCTCGATCGCTCCTTCGGGACGCACGGGAAGGCGGTAATCGGCAATGACGGCGGCCTCGCAACGGCACTCGGAGGAGACCGGACGGGCCGCATCGTGGTGGTCGGGCGCGGCGGCTTGTCGCTCGGCGACTTCCTGGTCGCGCGTCTGAATGCAAGCGGCCGTCCCGACCGCAGCTTCGGCGGCGACGGTGTGGTGACGACGGACTTCGGCGGTGTCGACACGCCCTGGGCGATGACGCTCGAACCAAACGGAGACGTGCTCGCGGCCGGAGGAACGGGCGCCGAGCTGGGGCGGCAAGGCGTCCGCATGGTTGCGATCGCCCGGTACCTGGGACGCTGAACATCAGCCCGTTGGGCGGCGGGGGTCGTCGCCGCGCTTGTACGTGATCGCCTCGAGCTGCCGTCCGTCGGGATCCTCGAAGAACAGGCCCGTCGCGATGTCATGGTCGCGCTCGGTCGACGGAATTCCCTCGGTGTCGAGCCGCGCCTTGATCGCGGCGCGCTCCTCTTCCGTCACTCGTACGCCCGTGTGCCCTCCCGGGCCGCCGAGTTTGTGAAACGCGAAACCGGTGTTGCCGACGTACGCCATGACGGGATGGCCCTCGGCCTTCACGACCCTCGCGCCGAACACCCGCTCGTAGAACGCGGCCGCGGCGTCGGGGTCGTCGGTCTCGACGGCGACGTGGTCGATGCGTGGCATGCTCGCGGACGATGAAGCGCGTCGTGCTGATCGTCAACCCGTACGCGAGTCGGGTGGACGACGGAGCCGTCTCCGGCGTCGAGCGCGCCCTGATGCGGTCGGCGTTCGTCCGGACGATGCGGACCGAGCGTCCGCGCCACGCAGTCGAGCTCGCGCGCGAGGCAGGCGAGGCCGATGCGCTGATCGTCTTCTCGGGTGACGGCGGGTTCAACGAGGCGCTCAACGGCGTCGAGCGGAGCGATCTCCCGCTGGGATTCGTCCCCGGCGGCGGGACGAGCGTCCTGCCGCGTGCGCTCGGGCTCCCGCGCGATCCGGTCGAAGCGGCGGAGCGGTTGGCCGACGCCCTCGCGCGCGATCGCACCCGCCGCATCTCCACCGGCCGCGTCAACGGCCGCCGCTTTGCGTTCAACGCGGGCATCGGTGTCGACGCCGAGGCCGTCCGGCGAATCGACGAGCAGGGGCGGAGCGAAGAGGGGAAGCGCCCGGGCGATCTCGCCTTCGTCACGGCGTTCGGGCGCATGATCTTCGAGCGGCGGGGACGCTTCGACCCTGTTCTGGAGGTCGACGGGTACGGCCGTGCGGCGTTCGTGCTCGTCGCGAACGTGAATCCGTACAGCTTCCTCAAGGCGTTCCCGATCAAGGTCACCCCGGACGCGATGTTCGAGGCGGGGCTCGACTTCCTCGCGCCGGTCTCGCTCACGCCGCGCACGTTGCCGCCGCTCCTGTTCGCCCTCGCGACGGGACGTCCGGCTCGCAACGCCTTGCGTGGTCATGACCTCGACCGCATCGTCGTGCGCTGCGACCACGCCCTGCCACTGCAGGCGGACGGAGAGGACATGGGCGACGTCGACGAGGCCGTCTTCGAGGCCGAGCGGGCGGCGGTCACCGTCCTCGCCTAACTTCCGCCCGCCGCGGGCGTCGGATAGTCCGGTGCGGACTATTCCGCGTCAGACCACCGAGCTGACGACGACCGAGGGCGTTCTCCTCGGGCTGCTCGCAGAGGGTGAGCGCTCCGGATACGACCTCCTCAAGCGGGCCGAGGCGAGCGTTGCGCACATGTGGGTTCCGGCCAAGAGCCAGCTCTACGCCGTCCTTCCGCGGCTCGTCGACGCCGGGCTTGCCCGCCGCAGGGCAGTTCGCCAGTCGGGGCGGCCGGACAAGCAGGTGTACCGGCTGACCGCCGCAGGTAGGCGGAGCGTGCAAGCATGGCTCGAGCACGCGCAGCCGCGGACCTGGGATGAGGTGTTGCTGAAGGCCTTCTTCGCCGACCTCGTGCCGCGGGAGGCGTTGTTGCGGCAGCTCAAGGAGCAGCGGAAGGTCCAGCTGGCGCAGCTCGAGGAATACCACGCGATCGAGCGCAAGATCGCAACGGATCCGAGCAGGAAACACGGGTACCTGACGCTGCGTTTCGGTCTCGCGCTGATGCCGGCTCGGCTCCAGTGGCTCGACACGGCGATCAAGGAGCTCTCGCCGTGAGGGCGGTGCTTGCGGCGGCGCTCGTCCTCGGGATCGGAGCCCCGGTCCCGGCCGCGCCGCGCCATCCGCAGTTCGGCTACGACAAGAGCCGCCCGCTCAACCTTCGCCTCGGCGTCGAGCGGGACGCGGGGCCCGGGGCCGTCCGGCAGGCGCTGACGTTCGACGACGGGAGGGGACGCAAAGCGGCGTTCTGGACGCATCCCGCTGGACAGGGGCCCTGGCCCGTCGTCCTGTTCTCACCGGGCTCGGACGGCACGGCGACGTCGCAGTTTCCCGACACGGAGAGGCTCGCGCGGAGCGGAATCGCTTCGTTGACCGTAGCGCCGCCGGCGCCGCTGATCAGCTGCCGGGCTGCGGCCGACGTGCGCGCCTTCACGAACTACGTGGTCGGGCGGCGCCGCGCCCTCGATCTGCTCCCGCAACTGTCCGGCGCCGACACGTCGCGCGTCGCGGCGGTCGGGTTCAGCTTCGGAGCGGCGGTGACTGCCGCGCTTGCCGGCGTCGACCATCGCTTGCGCGGTGCAGCGATCCAGTCCGGTCGCGCCCATCTGAGTGCGCCGATCGCAGCGTTCTGCAGCCGGCGGCTCGGACCTAAGGCGTTGCGAGCCTATCGCCGGGCGTACTCGGCAATCGACCCGGTCCACTACATCGGGCGCGCTCGTCCGTCGTCGCTCCTATTCCAGAACGGCACGCAAGATCCGATCTCCCCGCCGGAGGACGTGGCCGCGCTCGTGCGGGCGGCGAGCCCGCCGAAGGAAGCGCGGCGGTACGACGCCGGCCACGAGCTCAACGACGAGGCGCGCGCCGACCTCGACGCCTGGCTCGACGAACGGCTGCTCGGAAAGCGGCGGTTCGCGTCGGACGTCGGCACCTGGAGCAAGATCTCTCCCGGTGACAAGACGCGATGCGCGCGGGGCGGCCCGTACGCATTCTGGCTTCGGCGCGGCGATCCGAAGAAGCTGATGATCTTCTTCCAGGGCGGAGGCGGTTGCTTCGACCAGCGCACGTGCGCAATCGGCAGCACGTGGTTCGACGACCGCGTCGATGCCGAGGACGATCCGCGTTTCAACGGCGGGATCCTCGACCTCGACAACGCGCAGAACCCGTTCCGCGACTGGTCGATCGCCTATCTGCCGTCGTGCACCGGCGACGTCCACACGGGTACGCGAGTCGTGCGCTACGGC
>DASYQJ010000078.1:0-8573 GCA_036005605.1 Acidimicrobiia bacterium | reverse complement strand
GCCGCGCAGGTTCACGTCCAGCACACGCAGCCACTCCTCGGGCTCGGCGTCGGGAAACGCAGGGTTCGCCACGATGCCGGCGTTGTTCACGAGGATGTCGAGACCGCCGAACGTCGTGACCGCGAAGCCGACCATCGCCCGCACGTCGGAATCCCGTGCCACATCGACGTGCACGAAGCCGCCGCGTCCGGAAGCGGCCTCGATCTCCCTCACCGTCTCCTGGCCGGAACCGTCGTCGAAGTCGGCGACGGCGACGGCTGCCCCTTCACGGGCGAGCCGGACGGCCGTGGCGCGGCCGATGCCGGCTCCGGCACCGGTCACGAGCGCGACGCGTCCTGCGATGTCCATGGCGTGAGTATGACCTGGGGGTATGACAGCGAACGCCGGGTCGGAGCCTGCGGCGGCCTGCTAGCGGCGGAGCGCGCGCAGGAGCGTCTCCGACGACACGACGTGGGCGCCGGATTCCCGTGCGTGCTTCTCCACCCAACCGTCGGAGGAGGCCACGACCACGGGCACCTCGACCGGGAGGTCCGCGGCCTGCCGGACGACGACCGCGTCGGCCTCCTCGCCCTCGGGCGAGAACACGACGCGGACTCCCGGCCGCCGGGGCGGGAGCACACCGCCGACGTCGGCGCCGTCGAACACCAGGATCACCCGGGCGCGCGTGCGGAGCTGCAGCTCGGAGATGGCACTCAGCAGGCGGTCACGCTGCTGGGCCGGCGGGGCGTGGCCCCAGGCCAGCATCGACACGTTGTAGCCGTCCACGACGAGCACGGCTCGGGGCGTCCGCAGCATGGCGTCGAGCGCGTCCGGGTCGTCGTCCACCATGCCGGGCGGCACCCGCGGATGGGCGCGGCGCGGCCGCGGCGCCCGCTCCTTCTCTTCTTCCTCCTCCTCCTCCTCTTTGTCGCTGTCGCTGTCCGACGCTCGTTCTGCCGCCGCCCGCGCAGAATCGTCGGGCGGCGCAGTGTCGTCCGAGTCCTGCCGTTGCAGCACCCGGCGGGCCTGGTCGGCCACACCGCTCAGCCCGGTCGCCAGCCGCTGGGCCAGGTCGGCGGCGTCGACCAGCGCGTGCAGGTCATCGCGTCGCAGGATGGGCAAGCCGGCGTCCGCCTCGCGCATCTTGGTTTCGGCTTCCTTCACGGCGCGCCGCAACTCGCTCATTTCTTCGTCGACCTTGCGGGCCCGGGTCGCCTCCCGTTCGAGGCGCGCATCGGCAGCCTCGACCGCGGTGCGCGCCTCGGCGACCTCGCGTTCGATCTCGGCGGCCTTCCGCTCGGCTGCCGCCACCCGCTGACTGGCCTGCGCGTCGCGGTCACGCCGGCTCTGGCGCTCTTCGCGCAGCTCGCGCTCGATGTGCTCCGCCTTCTGCTCGGCGGAGGCGCGGGCGGCCTCGGCACGTCGGCGCGACTCCGCCAAGCCCGCGACCTGCGACTCACGGGCGCGGAAATCGTCGCCCGCCTGTCGCTCGGCCCGCAGGCGCTCGAACGCAGCACACGCGACCCCGAGCCCGAACACCCACCCCGGTGGTCGTGCCGCGTACAGCGCCGACGCGAGGACCGGCAGCGTGGAGCCGTCGCTCGCGTTGCTCACGAGTGCGAACGCGTTCTCGGCGTCCCACGTCTCGAGCGCGTCGGAGACGTCGGGGCGCGCAAGGAACTGCTCGACCGCGCGGTCGCGAAAATCGGGTTCGGCCTCGATCGCGCGCAGCATCTGCTGGCGCGCGGCCCCGCGCGCCAGGCCGCGACGGTCGAACTCGGCGACGGGCCGAAGGATCGGCGGGATCTCGGTCGGCTCGAGCGTGCGCAGCATCTCGCCCGCGGTGTCGAGCAGCGGGATGAGCAGCGACTCGGGCACAGGCGGCCGTGAGACCGGCTGCGGCGGGCTCGACATCCGCTCGCCGGCCGTCACCGCGACCCCCGAGATGCTCGTCGTGGGGCCGACCCGTAGACTGATTCGCCGACGCCGGGTGGCCGGCAGTGAAGCCGGCGAAGGAGTGGCATGCGCTCACGGTACGAGGAAGTCACCCTCGACACGCAAGGCGACGGCGACATGCTCGACGTCACCCCTTACGCCCAGAAGGCCATCGACAACGCGGGCCTGGCCGACGGTCTCTGCACCGTGTTCGTCGCCCACTCGACCTGCGGCATGACGACGATCGAGCACGAGCCCGGATGCAACACCGACCTCAACGCCGTCCTCGAGGGCGTCGCTCCCCAGGACCGCGCCTGGGAGCACAACGCCCGCAACGCCGACACCAACGGCCACAGCCACGTGCGCGCCGCCCTGATCGGGCCGTCGGTGACGATCCCGTTCCGAGCCGGTGCGCTCCAGGTCGGGGTCTGGCAGAAGGTCGTCTGCATCGATTTCGACGACCGCCCGCGCAGCCGCAAGGTCGTCGTCCAGCTACTCGGCGAGTAGCGGTAACCCTCCACCCTCACGCGGGCTCGGCCGGCGCCGCCGCGTCGGCGGTGGTCGGCGACCCTTCGAGCGTCTCGATGCTCTCGCCGCTGGCACCGCACCACCGGCACGTGACCCGCTCGACGGTCTCCTCGAGCAGCTGCTCGTCTTCGACGGTCAGGTCTCCACCCACGCTGTAGTGGTGGAACGCGCTGGTCCGCCGGGTCGTGACGACGTCGAATCGGGTGAGGTTCCCGCACGCACCGCAGCGGTACCGCACCGCCATTGGGTCCTCCATCGTCGCCGTCCCGGGCTCGGCTCGAGCAGCGACGACCCTCGTCGACGCCCTCCCACCGGACTGGGAAGTGTACGGCTTCGTCCGCCTACGGTCCGCCTCGCGGGGCGGCGGCGCGTCGCCCTCGCTCCCGGTCAGCTGATCCGCGGTACGCGCCGGTCGCGTCTCCGTCGCCGGCGTCGAAGGGCTCGGGTTCGCCGCGCCGCGAGCGGCGTTGCGGGCTGTCCCCTGCCGCGCGCTTCTCGGCGCGCCGCCGCGCCAGCGCGCGCCCGCCTTCGAGGAACAGGGTCAGCAAGAGTGTGGTGAACATCGCCCAGACCGGCGCGATTGCGATCACGCGGACGTAGCGCGCGAGCCCGGTTTGGGTGAACACGTCGACGAGCCGGTCGCCGCTCAGCCAGCCGGTTACCCGAGCGACCCAGAGCGTGACGACCAGACCGAGCGCGAGCGCGACCACCCACGCGAGCACGCGCAGCGGGAGGGCGACCGTCTGGGTCTTCGGAACCGTGCCGGCAACAGGGCGGGGCACCCTGGCGGGACGCGCCGCCGCGGGCGCGGGCGCCGCCGCCGGAGTAGGACGCGGCGGCAGGACGGAAGTCGACTCGGGGCGGGGCGAATCAGCCGGGCGAACGTGTCGCGACGACGCCATCACCGACGGGCGGAACTGCGTCGGGATCTTGAGCGGCTTGCCGCAGCCTTCACATTTGAACGTGGGCGCGTCCGGGAGGCCCGGGACCCCGTGCTTGCGCCCGCACGACGGGCACTGAATCGCCTTTCCCACCGCGTCAGCCCTCGTCGGCGGCGCGTGCCGCCTTGCTCGTGAGCACGAACGTCTCCAAGACGGCGGCGGCCTTCCCCGACTCGATGGCTGCGATCGCCTGCTCGAGCCCGGTGCCGAGATCGGGGGCGGCATCGGCGACGACGAGGGCGGCGGCCGCGTTCAGCGCCACCACGTCGCGCACCGGGCCGGGCTCGCCGCCGAGCATGCGCTCGGCGATCGCGACGTTGGCGGCGGCGTCGCCGCCGACGATCTCGTCGGGATGGGCAACCGGGATCCCGTACTCGGTCGGGTCGAGGGTCGAGGCGCGCACCGAGCCGTTCGTGAGATCCCACACGTTCGAGACGGTGGTCGTCGTGAGCTCGTCGAGTCCGTCGCCTCCGCAGAACACCATCGCCCGCTCGACGCCGAGCTCGGCGAGCGTGTGTGTCATGCGCTCCGCCATCGAGGGGTCCGACACGCCCACGACGCGGCGGCGCACGCCGGCAGGGTTGGCGAGGGGGCCGAGGAAGTTGAACGTCGTGGGTGTCCCGAGCTCACGACGCGCCGGGCCCGCGAACCGCAGCGCAGGGTGGTACTTGGGAGCGAAGCAGAACCCGATGCCGGCTTCGTCGACGCAGCGGGCGACGCCCGTCGGTCCGAGGTCGATCACGACGCCGAGCTCCTCGAGGACGTCGGCCGAGCCGCACGCCGACGACGCAGCGCGGTTGCCGTGCTTGGCGACCCGCACTCCCGCGCCCGCGACGACCAGGGCTGCCAGCGTCGAGATGTTGACGGTACCGGAACGGTCGCCACCCGTGCCGCACGTGTCGACGACGGGCCCGCCGGGACCGTCCAGCGGGATGTCGACGGTCTGGGCGAAGCGCAGCATCGTGCGGACCAGCGCCGCCAGCTCGCCCGACGTCTCGCCCTTGGCCCGGAGCGCGACGGCGAAACCGGCGATCTGGGCGTCGGTCGCCTCGCCGGCGAGGATCGTGGCCATGGCCTGCTCGGCCAGCTCGACCGGCAGGTCCTCCCGGCGGAGGAGTCGGCCGATCACGTCGGGCCAGAGGGCGGGGGTGGGAGTCGTCATGGAGCTTTCTGTTCGTGCGCCGGACTCAATCCCACCACAGATCATGGTCGAGGACGCCCCGCGCGATGAGCCCGAGCTGCACCTGGGTCGTGCCCTCGACGATCGTGAGCTGCTTGGCGTCCCGGTAGTACAGCTCGGTGAGATGGTCCTCCATGTAGCCGGCGGCGCCGAGCATCTGGAGGGCCTCCCCCGAGACCTTCACGGCCAGCTCGGTGGCGTAGTACTTCGCCATCGACAGGAACGGGACGTACTCCTTGGTGAACATGCTGCGGTCGGCCATCCATGCCGCCCGGTAGGTGAGGAGGCGGGCGGCTTCGATCTCGGCGGCGAGCTCGGCGATCTTCCACTGGATGCCTTGGAAGTCGGCGATCGTCTGCCCGAACGCCTCGCGCTGCTTGACGTACTCGACCGCGTACATCAGCGCCCCTTCGGCGAGCCCGATCCCGCGCGCGGCCACGATCGGCCGCATGGAGTTGAGGCCGAGCATGGCGAGCCGGAACCCGCCGATCTCGCCGATCACGTTCTCGGGCGGCACGCGGACGCCGTCGAGGAGGAGCTCGCCCGTGTCGACGCCCTTGACGCCCATCTTGCGGTCGACGCGTCCCACGTCGACGCCGGGCCACGAGCGCTCGACGATGAACGCGCTCACGCTGTCGTGGGCACGCGAGTCGACGGCGCCGCTCTTGGCGAAGACGCAGTACCAATCGGCCTGGCGGACACCCGACATCCAGCATTTCGTGCCGGTGAGGACCCAGTCCTCGCCTTCACGCACGGCACGGGTGCGCATGCCCATCACGTCGCTACCCGCCTGTGGCTCCGACAGGCCGAACGCGGCCCGGGCCTCACCGGTGGCGACGGGTCGGACGTACCGCTGGTTCTGCTCGGGGGTCCCGGCGATCATCACGGGCCCCGTCGGTAGGCGCGTCAACAGCAGCATGAGGGCGGCCGCGTTCGAGTACTTCGCGACCTCCTCGATTGCGATCGTCAGGCCGAGGATGCCGGCACCGCTGCCGCCGTACTCCTCGGGGATGCACAGCCCCGTGAGGCCGGAGTCGACGAAGAGGGCAAACAGGTCGTCGGGGTACTGCTCGCTCTCGTCGATCTCGCGGGCACGGGGCGCGACACGTTCCTGCGCCAACTTGCGAACGGTGGCCTGGAGCTCGGCGAGCTCGTCGGAGAGCTCGAAATCCACAACCGATGATGCTACCGGCCGGTACCGATCTTTCCGCTGAGGGCGCTACGCGGACTTGCGCCGCTGCCGGACGAGACGCCTGCGCTCGCGCTCGGTGCGGCCTCCCCAGACGCCGTGCTTCTCGCGCACGGTCAGGGCGTACTCGAGGCACGGCTCACGCACCGGACACTCTGCGCAGATCACCTTGGCCTCGGACGCCTCGTCCTCGTCGGAGACGGGATAGAAGACGCCGGGATCGACGCCGCGGCAGCGAGCCTGTTGACGCCAGGACAGATTCATGGATTTCAGCACCTCTTCCCCGGCGAGGGTTCCAGGGACAATGGTTCAACCCTTCGTGATTCAGTCGTTATTCCCCTCGGATCGCGCCGAAAACCCCCGCCCCGGACGGCTCGGAGGCGGGCCGTAGGATCCGCAGGATGTCGCGGATCCCTCAGCCGATCCTCGACGCGACCCGACCCGCGTCAGGACACCCCCGCCGCCAGTTGATCCCGATCCTGGGTGCGACGGCGCTGACCACGCCCGCGATCCTCACCCGGCTCAGCGGCGCCGCGCCGCCCGAGTGGGTGGCGGCGGTGGTGTTCGGGCTGGGCGTCGTGGGAGCAGCGTTCCTGCTCGCCTGGGGAGCCGAGGCACTCCAGCTCGACGTCTCGCAGGGCCTGGCCCTGGCGCTGCTCGCGCTCATCGCGGTCCTCCCGGAGTATGCGGTCGACTTCACGTTCGCTCTGAAGGCCGGCGAGGACCCGGACAAGTACGCGCCGCTCGCGCTCGCCAACATGACGGGCGGCAACCGGCTTCTGATCGGCGTCGGCTGGTCGCTGGTCGTCCTGCTGGCGGCATGGCGGATCACGCGCGTCGCCCGCGCCCAGGGATACGAGGGACCGCTCGAGACCGACGTGACGCTCGACCGGCCGCACGCGATCGAGATCGCGTTTCTCGCCGTCGCCTCCGTCTATTCGCTCACGCTTCCTCTGAAGAGCACGCTCAGTCCGGTCGACTCCGTGCTCCTCGTCGGGCTCTTCGTCTGGTACGCGGTGCGGATCAGCCGGGCGCCGGCGGAGGAACC
Organism: Acidimicrobiia bacterium; assembly: GCA_036005605.1. Classification (GTDB taxonomy): domain Bacteria; phylum Actinomycetota; class Acidimicrobiia; order IMCC26256; family JACDBD01; genus JALZAA01. The sequence goes on along the minus strand of DASYQJ010000078.1, from coordinate 1,773 downwards.
CCACCTCGTCGGCCCGGCCGAGCTCATCGGCCGGCTCCCGACCGCCACACGGCGGGCCGTCGTCGCGCTGATGCTGGTCGGCTCGGCCGCGGTCATCCTCATCTCGGCCGAGCCCTTCGCCGACTCGCTCGTCAAGACCGGCGAACAATTCGGGATCGACACGTTCCTGCTCGTGCAGTGGGTCGCACCGCTGGCCTCCGAGGCACCGGAGCTGCTCGTCGCCGGTCTGTTCGCATGGCGGCTCAACACCAACGCCGGGCTCGGTGCGCTGGTGTCGTCGAAGGTGAACCAGTGGACGCTGCTCGTCGGCACGTTGCCACTCGTTTTCTCTATCTCCGCGGGCGTGCTGAGCGGCCTGCCGATCGATGCGCTCCAGCGAGAAGAGCTCTTCCTCACCGCCGCGCAGTCGATCTTCGCCGTCGCCGTGCTGACGAACCGATCGATCAGCGTGCGGGAGGCGCTCGCGCTCATGGGCCTCTTCGTGACGCAGTTCGTCCTCGGCGGCGTCCTGCCCGACGGGCTGCGTGCCGTCGAGCGGATCGGCATCGGCATCCTGTACCTCATGCTCGCGGCCATCGTGATGTTCCAGCAGCGGCGCTACGTCAGGCCGCTCGTGCGCGACGGGTTCCGCACCAGCGTCACCGAACTGGTGCACGAGCGCGAGCAGGCGCCGGCAGAGGCCTGAGGCAAGATCGTGACGTGACCGCGCCCGAGCTCGACACCCGAGCTGCCATCCGCTGGCCCGCAGTGATCCGAGGCGCGCTGCTCGGCCTGGCGCTGATCATCCCGATCACGATCGTCGGGGCTCTCCTCGACCGTGCGATCACCGACTTCGAGGACTCGGGTTGGCGCGTCCTCCTCGCGCTGCTGATCGCGCTGGCGTTCGTGCCCGCGGGCGCGTACGCCGCCCGCCTCGCCCGCGTTGCGCCGTTGACGAACGGCGCCCTCGCCGGTCTCGGCGCGTTCGTGGTGTGGCTCCCGGTGCGCCTGCTGATCTGGGTGACCCGCGACGACAACCAGGGGCTGGTGACCGGACGCGACCCGGTGTTCCGGCCGGGCCAGCTGTTCGGGTTCCTCGTCATCTCCACCGCTCTCGGCATGCTCGGCGGGTTCCTCGTGTCACGCCGACAGTCGCGGGCGGACGATTCCAGTGGGAGCACGACCGTCTGAGCGCGACAATGGTGGGTGGTGGCGAGTCGGCCAGGCGGCCGCGTGCCGGGCGCTTCGGCGCACCGGTCCGAGGAACGTCCGGACTCCACCGGGCACGGTGCTGGGTAACACCCAGTCGGGGCGACCCGCAGGAAAGTGCCACAGAGAACAGACCGCCGATGGCGGGACCGGTCTCCGGAGCGGCCCCGCACAGGTAAGGGTGAAACGGTGCGGTAAGAGCGCACCAGCGCCCGGGGCGACCCGGGCGGCTCGGCAAACCCCATCGGGAGCAAGGCCACGCAGGGGGAGGGCGGCCCGTCCGCAGACACCCCCGGGTCGGCCGCTGGAGCCGGCGGGCAACCGTCGGCCGAGAGGGATGGCCGCCACCGACGGTTCTCCGGAGCCGTCGGGACAGAATCCGGCGTACAGGCCGACTCGCCACCTCTACGCCTGTGACCAGGGAAAACGCAGCTAAGGCCCGTCTCCGGTCCGCGAAAAGTCCGCGGGAGCTCCGAGAACCGTGTCGATCGCACGTCGTGTGCGGTCCTCCGAGTCGGGCCAGAGGTGGCTGTAGGTGTCGAGCGTCTCGGCGGCACTGGCGTGCCCCAAGCGGGCCTGCACGAC
>DASYQJ010000077.1:0-14287 GCA_036005605.1 Acidimicrobiia bacterium | reverse complement strand
GCGAGCTCGTCCGGGAGGACGTCCTTGATCCAGACGAACCGGCTTCGACCGTCGGCATCCGCAAACACCTGGGCGGACGAGTTGTCGTGGGTGCTTCCCAAAGGACTCTCCACGATGGAGTAGACGAGGCGACGGGCGTCGTCGTCGATGTCGACCAGCAGCTCACGCGCGACGGCGCCGTTGAAGAACGTGACGACCCTCGCGTTGCCCTCGAGCTGGCAGTCGACGACGAACCCCGGTGCCAGGCGTTCGTGGACAGCGCCGAAGTCTCGCAACGCGTCCCAGACGTCGTCGGGCGGCGCGTCGATGAGGACCTGCTTGGTGATCGAAGCCACGGGATTCTCCTGATGATCGGGGACGAGTGTCAGACGTCGGAGCTGCGGATGGGCCAGCAGAGCTCGGTGCGGAGCGCATCGGGATCGTCGGTGTGCGACGAAGCGACGAGATACAGCTCCCGTACCGGCAGGTCGGCCGGCTCGGCGTGCTCGGCGACCCACGCCCCGAGGTTCCGGTACGTGTCGTCCATGTCGTCGTAGGCGCCGTGGTGGGCGATGACGGCCACCTCGGTTTCGGGCAGCTCACCCACCCGTATCCCCGCGGCGCGCGACGAGGCTGAGAGCAGCGGCGCCGAGGTCACCGGCAAGAACGCCACCACCTCCTGGGCGTCGTCGTCGAGGAGCGTGGGGTAGCAGCCGCCGAACGGGCCCGCGACCACCGCACCCTCGGCGGCGGCGGCATCTGACAGGACCGCGAGCGCGCGGTCGAGGAACGCGAGCCAGCTTGCTTCGCTCACCGTCCCCGAGAAGGCGAGGACGGTGAGGGCCTGCTCGTGGCGGCGGTGCACCGGTGTGTGCAGGGTCGGCGCCTCCAGCGCGACGTTGAGCTCGTCGATCGCCCGCTGCATCCCGGCGAGTCGCGCCTCGAGGACACTGCCGTGCTCGCCGAGGACCTTCCTCGTGACCGCCGGGTCGCGGGCGTCGAGCACCTCCTGGATCGCTTCGAGGGGCACATCGAGGAGGCGCAGCCGGCGGATGATGGCGGCGTCGGTCAGCTGGGCGACGGAGTAGGACCGATACCCGGTCCGAGGATCGACGTCGGCCGGCACCAAGAGACCCGCTTCGTGATAGGCGCGCAGCGCCTTCACCGACAGCGACGACGCCCTCGAGAAATCACCGATGCGGAGCAGCGCGTTCCCGGCCACGCCGCCATCCTGCGATCTCCCCCCAGGGGAGAGTCAAGCGTCAGGCCCGAAAGAGGCGCGTCAGGGCTTCGAGCCGCTGGTGATGAAGAATGTGACGGCGTACAGGAACTCCCCGCCGGCGACGGAGGCGTCGATGTCGGCCTCCCAGCGGGCGACCTCGTCGTCGGTGAGGAGCCCTTCGGCGTGCATCAGCCGGGGCCAAGTCATGAAACCGAATGCATCACGCGGATCCGTGAGGACGAGCGTCGCCGCCTCGCACTCGACATCGGCGAGCCCCGCCCGCCGGAACAGGCGCGGGAGCTGCCGTCCGATGGTGCCGTTGCACAGGTTGCGGTCCCGCCGGAAGTCCTTGACCTTGCGGAGCAGCGCGGGGTCGGAGACGTCGGCGACGAGCGTCTCCTGATCAGGATCGATGGCGACGACCCGCCCACCCGCGCGTGTGACGCGGACGATCTCGTGGACTGCGTCCTCGGGTGCGGGGACGTGCTGGAGCACGCGGTCGATTCGGGTGCCGTCGAACGCACCGTCTTCGTAGGGCAGCGCTCGCGCGTCGGCTTGCAGATAGGAGCCGCCCCGGGTGCGGGCCGTCTTGAGCATGACCGCCGACGCGTCGACGCCGATCGCGATGCCCTCGGGACCCGCCGTGACCGCCAGGGCGCGGGTGTCATGGCCGGTCCCACACCCGACGTCGAGGAGGCGGGCGCCGGGCTTGACCTGCAGCAGGTCGACCGTCCGCTCCTTGTAGGCGCGAATGAACGGCCAGTCGCACATCGTGTCCATCCATTCGGCCGCCCCCACGGGGTCGGGCGAACGGTCGACGTCGGTGTAGGTACCAGTCAGGTGAACCATTTGCGGTCAACGTAATCGAGGAACAAACGGGCAGAGAACGGTCAAGCCGTCCGTGCTGCGAAAGGCCGGGGGATCATACGCAACAGACGAGCCCGGTTGTAGCGCTGGATCGCCAGGCACGGGACGTTGGCGACGACCCCGTATCCCAGCATCGCCAGCCCCAACCACCACGGGTTCCACAGGAAGAACCAGGGGCTGGCGGCGAGGATCAGCCAGTGCGTGAGCTCGGCCCTTCGGGTCTCGACGGCGAAGCGCTCGAGGTAGACGGGGTCGGTGGCGCTCACCCGCCGCTTCGAGAATCCCCCTCGGAAGAGGGCGCCCGCCTCGGGGAGGCGGTCCTTCCACCGCTTGATGCGCAGCCCCCGCTCGTAGAAGCGACCGCCGCCCTCGAACCGGCGGATACGCAGCAGCCCGCGGTTGCGCGCCAGGCGAGACGCCGGGATGCGATGCGCGACGTAGCCGCACAGCGCGCTCCAGGACGCCCACACGCCGGCGTCGATCAACACGATAAGGAGATTCCGCCGCGTCGCCAGGGTGCTCACCGCCTCGCCCGCTCCGGGCGCACCGGGACGGCTCGCCCCTTCCACCGGACCTGTCCACGCGCCGTGAGCAGGATCGATCGGAAGAAGATCACGAACCACGCCGCCAGCGGGATGGGGAAGAGCACGGCCGCCCACGAGTAATTGCCGAGCGGACGGAGTTGCACGGCCAGTTGCACCGCGAACGCGGCGAACCCGATCCACAGCACGACTCCGGGACCCGACCACCCGCCGATCGCCGCCACTGCCTCGCGCACCGGCGCCTGCGCGGCGGTGCCCACACCCACCACCCACGCGAACACGAGCAAGAAACGCAGCACCGGCGTGGATCCGGCGCCGGACGCGAAGTTCTTGCTCCAACCCTCGACGAGGTCGCGCAGGCCGCCGCCGTACAGACGGAAGCTGATCGCGCCGCGCCCCCCGGCGACACGAACCGGCAGGCCGGCACGGCGGAACTGCTGCGCGAGCGCCACGTCGTCGACGACGGCGCCGCGTATCGACTCATGACCGCCGGCGGCGCTGTACTCACGACGGTCACACGCGAGGCACGGTCCGTACGCGCCCGTGACCCGTGCCGAACGGCGCGCCGACGCCGCCCCGATGCCCATGAGCGAGATCACGCTGAAGAAGGCCGAGAGGCGCTCGTACTGCCGTCCCATCCGGTGGTATGGCATCACCGAGAGCAGCCCGGGGCGGTGAGCGAGCGCGTCGAGCAGGCGGGCGAGCAGGTCGGGTTCTGGTTCCGTGTCGGCGTCGAGGAACACGAGCACGTCCCCGGTAGCGCGTTGCGCGCCCGTCCAGCACGCCCACGTCTTCCCCGTCCAGCCGTCGGGAAGGGGCGGAGTGGCAATGACGTCAGCGCCGCCTGCGGCTGCGACGGCACTGGTGTCGTCCTCGGAATCGTCGTCGACCACGAGCACCTCGTCGGCGGGGTGCGTCTGGACGGCGAGCGCGGCGAGCAAGCCGGGAAGACGGCCGGCCTCGTTCCGTGCCGGCACCACCACGGACACCCGCCGGGCGGGGGCCGTGCTCGAGGCGGGCGGGAGCCGGGGCACGCGCCAGAGCAGCAGCCACCCGATGATCCAGGTGACCGCGAGGAGCGACACCTCGAGCAGCGGTCTCACGCCAGTAGTTCTACGCCGCCCGCCATCCGGATGTCGGGGTAGCTTCGCGCCCGCGGGAGCGGCGGCTTTGCCGACCGCTTCGGCAAAGCCCGAGCCTTGCGAGGGCGTGAAAGGAGCCTCTGTGGACTTCGAGTTCAGCGCCCGGTCGCTCGAGCTCCAGAAGCAGCTGCGCGACTTCATCGACACGCATGTCGTCCAGGCCGAGCCGGTGTACCGGCAGCAGGTGGAGGAATCGGGCGACCCGCACTTCCACCCGCCTGTCATGGAGGACCTGAAGGCAGAGGCGCGCCAGCGCGGCCTGTGGAACCTGTTCCTTCCCAACCCGAAGTGGGGCGCGGGTCTGTCGAACCTCGACTACGCGCCGCTCTGCGAGCTGATGGGCCGCAACCTCCTCGCGGCGGAGGCGACGAACTGCGCCGCGCCCGACACCGGCAACATGGAGATCCTCGCCGAGTTCGGCACCGCGGAGCAGCAGGAGGAGTGGCTGCTACCGCTTCTGAATGGCGAGATCCGGTCGTGCTTCGCGATGACCGAGCCGTGGGTGGCGAGCTCCGACGCCACGAACCTCCAGAGCCGCATCGAACGTGACGGCGACGACTACGTGGTCAACGCGCACAAGTGGTGGACGAGCGGTGCGGCTTCGGCGCGGTGCAAGGTCGCCGTCCTGTTGGGCGTGTCGAACCCCGATGCCGACCCATACCACCGTCAGTCGATGATCCTGGTGCCGATGGACGCGCCAGGCGTGCGGGTCGTGCGCACGCTCCCCGTGTTCGGGCACGACGCCGGCGGCGGTCATTGCGAGACGCTGTACGAGAACGTGCGACTCCCGGCTTCGAACCTGCTGGGCGAGGAAGGCGGCGGATTCGCCATCGCACAGGCGCGATTGGGACCGGGCCGGATCCATCACTGCATGCGGGCGATCGGCCTGGCCGAGAAGGCGCTCGAGTTGATGTGCGAGCGGGCCTGGCTACGCAGCCCGTTCGGGAAGCCCCTCGCCGAGCAAGGCGTCGTGCAGGACCGCATCGCCGAGTCCCGCATCGAGATCGAGCAGGCCCGCCTCCTCACGCTCAAGGCCGCTTGGCTCATGGACACGGTCGGGAACAAGGGCGCCCGGTTCGAGATCGCCGCGATCAAGGTGGTCGCGGCGCGCCTCGCTACGACGGTGATCGACCGCGCGATCCAGCTCTTCGGTGGTGCCGGCGTGTCGGACGACTGGCCGCTGGCGTCGATGTACACGCACGCCCGGACGCTGCACCTGGTCGACGGACCCGACGAGGTGCACAAGCAGCAGATCGCCCGCCGCGAGCTCCGCCCCTACCAGCCGTGAAGATCCGCATCGGCTACGGGCTCGGTGTGCAAGGGCTCCGCGACGACACGAGCTTCGGTGAGCTCGTCGACGGGCTCGAGGAGCGCGGCTTCGACTCGCTGTGGCTCTCGGAGCGGCTGACCGGCGACGCCCCCGACCCGATGGTCGGCCTCGCGTTCGCGGCCGGCCGGACCCGGAAGCTCAAGCTCGGCACGAGCGTGCAGGTGCTCCCGGGGCGAAACCCGGCCGTCGTCGCCAAGGAGTGGGCGAGCCTCGACCGGCTCTCGGGCGGACGCACGCTCCCCGCGTTCGGCCTCGGCGTCGCCAATCCGGCGGAGCAGCAGGCGTTCGGCGTCGCGCGCGACGAGCGCGCCGCGTGGTTCGACGAGGCGCTCCCGCTCGTGCGGCGGCTGTGGACCGAGGACGACGTCGACCACGACGGACCCCGCTTCTCGTACCGCGCCCTCTCGGTCCGGCCCAAGCCGGTGCAGCAGCCGCCCGACGTGTGGCTCGGCGGCCGCGCCAAGAGCGAGCTGCGGCGGGTGGGACGGCTCGGCGACGGCTGGCTCCCGAGCTTCTCGACTCCGGCGGAGGTGGCGGCGGGACGCGTCGTCGTCGAAGAGGCGGCGGCCGACGCCGGCCGCGAGATCGAGGAAGAGCACTACGGCGCGCTGGTGATCTACGTGCGCGACGAGATCCCCGAGCTTCTCGCGGCCGGGATCAAGGCTCGCCGGCCGGACGTCGAGCCGGGCGAGCTCATCCCGGTCGGGCTGCCCGCGCTGCGGGCGCGCCTCGAGCAGTTCCTCGAGCACGGCTTCTCGAAACTGGTCCTGGTGCCCGCGCACGATCCCGGGTCATGGAATGCGGAGCTCGACGACGCGGCACACGAGATCCTTCCACTGCAAACGTAGGCCCGCCGCGCCGTGACGGGCATCGTGTCGAGGTGGGTCGTGCTCCGCGAGCACGCCGTCGGCGCGGACGACGTCGATGCCGACGGCAACGTGCTCGACGAGGTCCTCGCACGCTGGGTGGACGAGGCGTGCGCCGCGTACCTCGATCGGTGTCGCGCGCTGGACGAGATGCGGGAGCGGGGTGGGCTCGTCCCGCGCTCGCACGTCACCGCACTGCCTCCCGGTGCGCGCCTCGGACGGCCGTCGGCGGTCGCCGTGAGCGCGGGCGCAAGAGAGGTTCGGCCCAGTTCGTTCACGATCGCAGTCCGGTTGCGCACGGCCGGCGGTACAACAGACGCTGCCGTGAACGTGGCGTGCGTCGTGTCGCTGGAGGATCCCGCCACCGGCGAGGCACGCGAGATCGGCGACGACATTCGGGACGAGCTCATCGCGCTCGAGCACGCGGCCGAGCATTACAACTAACCGAGAGCGCTCGTACCCGCGTCTCGCGCTGCTACGGGCGTGGGATCGCCTGGACGGCCCACCCGTTGCCGTCGGGATCGCTGAAGAAGACGAACGAACCCCAGGGGAAGTGCTGGACCTCGCTGACCTCGACGCCCCGGTCGACGAGCTCGGAGCGGGCGGCGTCGATGTCGGACACCACCATCTGGAGGCCTTGCACCGAACCCGGCGGCATGTCGGTGACGCCGGTGCCGATCGCGATCGACGTCGGTGACCCGGGCGGGGTCAGCTGCACGAAGCGCAGCTCGTCGCTCACCTGGTGGTCGTGGTCGGCGTTGAAGCCGGCCTGGTCGGTGTAAAAGGCCTTCGCGCGATCCACGTCCGAGACGGGCACCTGCACGAGCTCGAGCCGCCACTCCACGGCCCGGGAATCTATCGGGAGTCGCGCAGCCGGTCGGCACGTGACTCGAGGTAGCGCCGCTCCGGGATGCTGGTGGTCCGGCGGGCGGCCTCCTGGTAGCCGGACCGCGCCGCACGTCGGTCCCCCGCCATCTCCCACATGTGGGCGCGGACGGCGGCGAGGCGATAGTGCCCCGCCATCCGCTCGTCCGCGTCCAAGGTCGCCAGAACATCGAGGGCGGCTTCGGGGCCTCGCACCATCGCAACGGCGACGGCGCGGTTCAACGTGACCATGGGATTCGGCGCCAGGCGCTCGAGGAGGTCGTACAGCCCGAGGATCTGGCGCCAATCGGTGTCGGCCGCGGTGGCGGCTTCGTCGTGCACGGCGGCGATCGCCGCCTGGAGCTGGTACGGCCCGATCGGCGCCTCCGCCAGCGAGTTCGTGATGAGAGCAACGCCTTCGCGGATGGCTTCCTGATCCCACCGGCTTCGGTCCTGTTCCTCGAGTGGGACCAGCGAGCCGTCAGGCTTGGTGCGCGCCGGCCGGCGTGCGTCCGTCAGCAGCATCAACGCGAGGAGGCCGGTGACCTCGCCGTCCTCCGGGAGCAGCTCGTGCATCACGCGCGTGAGCCGGATCGCTTCGCCGGTCAGCCCGGTGCGGTGCAGATGCGGGCCGGACGTCGCGGTGTAGCCCTCGTTGAACACGAGGTACAGCACGTGCATTACCACGCGCAGCCGGTCGGCGCGCTCGGGCTCGGGCGGCAGCTCGAACGGGATGGAAGTGGTCTTGATGCGCTGCTTGGCGCGGGAGATGCGTTGCGCCATCGTGGCCTCCGGGACGAGGAACGCGTTCGCGATCTGCGCCGTGGTCAGGCCGCCGACCGCGCGCAGCGTGAGCGCGAGCTGCGATGCCGACGAGAGCGCGGGATGGCAGCAGAGGAAGAGGAGGGTCAACGTGTCGTCCCGGTCGGGAACATCCAACTCGTCCCGTGGCGCGAGCGCCGCGGTCGTGTCCTCGCGCCGGCGCCGGGCCTGATCGCTCCGGAGCTGGTCGGTCACGCGCCGCGACGCGACCGTGATCAGCCAGCCGCGTGGGTTCTGCGGGAGACCTTGGTCGGGCCACTGGACGGTGCCGGCCAGCAGCGCCTCCTGCACCGCGTCCTCGCACGCGTCGAAGTGCCCGTAGCGACGGACGAGGGCGCCGAGAACCTGCGGCGCGAGCTCGCGGAGCAGGTCCTCGACGGCCGGCGCCGTGCTCACATCTCCTCGCCGCCGGGCTCCATGATCGGCCGCACCTCCATCGCCCAGTACCGCGCGTCCGGCCAGCGGGCGGCGATATCGGCCGCCCGCTCCGGGGTCTCGCATTGGACGATGCAGTAGCCGGCCAGCTGCTCTTTGGATTCGACGAACGGACCGTCCGTGATCGCCGGGACACCGTCGCGCACGCGGACCGTCTTGGTGTTCGACGGATCGGCCAGCCCTTCCCCGCCGACCCACTCCCCGGATTGCGTGAGCTCTTCCATGAGCTCGCCGACCTCGACCATCACGCGGTTGCGCTCCTCCTCGGAGAACGTCTCCCACGTCGCCGGGTTCTGGTAGATGAGCAGGATGTACTTCACGTCGGCACTCCTCGTGGTTCGGGCGCCCGGTGCGGGCGCCTCTCGTCAGTAGGTCGGACCCCGCCGCCGCTTCTCGACATTCCGATGCCCGAAAGAGTCGCGCCCAGGCTCACGGGGGGCGGTGGCCGATGAGCGCACGAAGCCCGGTCGGGAGCTCCTCGGAGCCGAACGAGGCCGCAACGTGCGCTTCGACGCCGTGTGGCGCGAGGAGCGCCGGCACGCGAGTGGTATCGATCAGGACGTTGTCGTGGCGCTCGTCGTCACGGCGCCACGACCCGTCGTCATTGCGGACGAAGGTCGTCATCTCCCGGACGAAATGGTTCGCCGCCGGAACGGAGGACTGGGTGATGATCGCCCAGTCGTCCCCGACGCGGCCCTGGCTGGACCAGTCTCGTCGCGCTTCACCCCATGCGAGATCGCACAGGTCGATCGCGAGGACGCCCCCGGGCCGCAGCGCCTCCGCGATGGCAACGAGCGCGCGGTCGACGGCCGCCTCGTCGCGCAGATAGTTGAGAGCGTGGCCGACGCCGACGATCGCGTCGGCGGGCGGGAGCTGGTCGTCCGGAAGCGTTACCTGGCGGACGTCCTCTGCGTCGGGTGCCAGTTGGCGGGCGAGCTCGAGCATCGCCGGCGACGCGTCGGTCGCGACGACCCGAAGGCCGGCGTCGAGGAGGTGCCGGGTGAGTAATCCGCTCCCGCACCCGACTTCGACGACGACGCCGTCACGCGCCCGCACCGGCGCGAGCAGGGCCGCGATCCCGGGTGCGCAAGCGTCGGCGTGGAACGCGTACCCGCGGTGGTGCACCAGCGCGAGATCGTGCCGGTAATAGGGATCGTCGATCTCGTCCATCAGCCGCGCGTTCAGTTCACACCGTCGTGCAAGACGGAGACGATCACCCGCATGATGAGCACGACGCTACAGAACAGGCTGAAGTAGCCGAAGAACTCGTACAGGGAGGTGTCGCCGGCGAACGGCGGTCCCCCGCTGATCCCGACGAGGATCGCCCCGATGAGGCCGACGACGCCACCGGCGAGCGCGAGCACCGTCCGGTTCACCAGCTTGGTGACGACGTGCTCGTCGTGTGGATCGGAAAACAGGCTGACGCGGGCGCGGAAGTTGCCACGCTCGATCTGGTAGGCCATCCGGTCGAGCCGCCGAGGGAGGCGGCGCAGCAGTGGCCCCATGCGGATGAGCTCCTCGCGGGCGAGCTCCTCGAGCGTCGACGGCGCCAACCGCGCTCGCATCCAATCGGAGGCGATGGCCTCGGCCCGGTCGATGACCGGATAGCCGGGTGACAGCGTCGTGAGCGTCCCTTCCAGGGTGATCAATGCCCGGAAGAACGTGCTCAGCTCGGGCGGCAGGTTGATCCCGAACGTGAAGAACAGCTGGAGCAGGTCGTTGAACATCGCCGCGCTCGGCACCATCCCGGGCGCGAGGTGACGCGTCATGAACCGGGCCAGTGCCCGCTCGAGCTCCTCGTCGTCGACGTCACGCCGGAGCGTCGCAACCTGAAGCACCGCCTGGCGGAGGAGATCGGGGTCGCGCTGCGACACGCCGATCATGACGTCGCGGATCGCCGTCTGCTGGAGAGGATCGATGCGGCTGGCGGCACCGAAGTCGATCAGGGCGAGCCGTCCGTCGCGCAGCACCATCACGTTCCCGGGATGCGGATCGGCGTGATACTGCGCGTCCATGAGCATCTGCTGGAGCATGCAGCGCAGCAGGTCCTCGGCCAGCTGGCGCCGGTCGACGCCGAGGTCGTCGATCTCGTCGGTCTCGCGCACGCTGACGCCGTCCAGCCACTCCATCACGAGCACCCGGCGGGACGTGAGATCGTGGAACACCGCGGGGATCCGCACGTCGCTGTCGTCGTCGAGGTTGGCGGCGATGTCGGACGCGTTGCGCGCTTCGATCTCGAAGTCGAGCTCCTCCCGCAGGCGTTCGGCGAACTCGTCGGCGAGGTCGGACACGTGGTAGTCGGCGCCCCACGTAGTGCGTTGCTCGACCATGGTGGCGAGCTCGTTGAGAACATCCAGGTCGCGGTCCACCGAGTTGGCGATGCCGGGGCGCTGGACCTTCACCACCACCTGCCGGCCGCCGTGCAGCCGCGCCCGGTGGACTTGCCCGATCGAGGCCGCCGCCAGCGGGTTCCAGTCGAACTCGGCGAAGACCTCGTCCACGGGAGCACCCAGCTCGTCCTCGAGCAGCTCCCGGACGCCCTCGGGCGGCGCCGGGGCGACGTGGTCCTGGAGGTGCGACAGTTCCTCGGCCACCGGCGGCGACACGAGGTCCGAGCGCGTCGAGGCCACCTGACCCATCTTCACGAACATCCCGCCGCACTCGTCGAGCGAATGGCGGAGCCGCCGAGCGAACGGCACCTGCCGTGCTTCGCCGTCCTCGGAGTGGCGACCGAGCCCGAGGGACGGGCCGAGCCCGTTGCGGATCGCAATGCGCGTGATCTGCGCGTAGCGACTGACGCGCCGGCCTCGCCGCTTCACGGCCTTGATCGGGTGCGGAATCGATGTGAGCCCGGTCTGTGCGCGCGCCAGCGTGCCCGGCTTGGCGAGCAGCTCGATCCACACCGACGCCGACATCACGCCGAGCGTCGAGAACAACCACACGTTGCGCGTGAACCCCTCTGACATGTCCTTGCGCTGGCTCGCGATCGCGAGGGACAACGCCACCCCGCCGACCCAGCCGATCAGGCCGGACAACAGCGTCGTCGTCCAGGAGCGCCGGACGCCGAGCAGCCGGCCGACGAGCCAGGCGAGCACGAGCACGCCCGGCAACGAGAGCAGGACGGCGAGGTCGATCAGGTCGCGCAGGCTCTCGGCGGCCAGGATCATCGTGTGCTCCGTCGCCGGGGCGAGCGGGCCGCCCCGCTAACCAAGCTCTTCGACGGTGAGCTCGTGATCCGTGTGACGGGCGCGCAGGACCTTCTTGTCGAACTTGCCGACGCTCGTCTTCGGCACCTCGTCGATGAACGCCCACCGCTCGGGCACCTGCCACTTGGCAACCTTGCCGGCAAGGAACGCCTGCAGGTCGGCGGCGGTGGCGGCCGAACCCTCCGAGCAGACGACGCACGCCAACGGCCGTTCGTCCCACCTCGCGTCGGCGACGCCGATCACCGCCGCCTCGATGACGTCGGGGTGGGCCATGAGATGGTTCTCGAGCTCGACGGTCGAGATCCACTCACCGCCTGACTTGATGACGTCCTTGGCGCGGTCGGTGATCCGGATGAAGCCGTTGGGCTCGACACTGCCGACGTCGCCGGTTCGCAGCCAACCGTCGTCGAACTTCTCGGTCGCGGGATCGAGGTAATAGCTGGCCGTCACCCACGGTCCACGGACCTCGATCTCGCCGACGGCCTCCCCGTCCCACGGCATCGGGTCGCCGGCGTCGTCGACGATGCGGAGCTCGACACCGCTGAGCACGCGGCCCGCGTTCGCGCGCCAGTCCATCTCTTCTGTCGTCCCGAGCTCGACACCTCGGGGCGGGTAGGCCAGCGCGGCCAACGGGCTGGTCTCGGTCATGCCCCAGCCCTGGATGATCCGGACGCCGTGGTCGCGCTCGAACCGTTCCATCAGGCTGCGGGGGACGGCCGACCCGCCGCAGACGACGAGCCGGAAGGAGCTCATGTCGACCGGATGTTCTTGCGAGTAGCGGTGGAGGTCGGACCAGATGGTCGGCACCGCGCCGGCGACGGTGGGTCGCTCCGATTCGATGAGCTTGGCGAGCGGTTCGGCCTGGAGGAAACGGTCGGGCATGACGAACCCCGCGCCCGCGTACCACGCCGCGTACGGCAGGCCCCATGCGTTGGCGTGGAACATCGGCACGATCGGCAGCACGCGATCGTTCTCGGTGAGCCCGACGGCGATGCCGGCATTGACGCTCATCGAATGGAGCACCGTCGACCGGTGCGAGTACACGACACCCTTCGGGTTGCCCGTCGTGCCGCTCGTGTAACACATCGCCGCCGCGGCGCGCTCGTCGACGTCGGGCCATGGGAAGTCGGCGTCTTCGGCCGCAAGCAGGTCGTCGTACCGCAGCACGTCGGCTCCGGCGGCGGCGTCTGCCAGCGCGGATGCGTCGCCCGAGCCGACGACGATGAAATGCTCGACGGTCTTGAGGTCGGGCGCGACCCTCGCGAGCACCGGGACCAGGCTGTCGTCGACGATCACGACGCGGTCCTCGGCGTGATTCACGACATAGGTGAGCAACTCCGGGAAGAGGCGGATGTTCAGCGTGTGGAGCACCGCGCCCATGGTCGGGATGGCCAGGTACCCCTCGAGGTGCTCCTGGTTGTTCCACTGGAAGGTCCCGACGCGGTCGCCGGCTTCGATGCCGAGGCGTTGGAGCGCGCCTGCGAGCTGCCCGGCGCGTCCGGCGACCTCGGCGAACGTCGCCCGCCGCGAGCCGTCTCCCTCGAAGGTGACGACCTCGCTGTCGCCGTACACCGCTTGGCCGTGGCGCAGGATCATCCCGATGGTCAGCGGGAAATCCTGCATCGTGCTCTCGAGCATCTTGCCCCCCAGAGTTCAGTTGTCGTTCGTCGCGCTCACCAGCCGAGGATGACACCCACGATCAGGCCGAGCACGAGGAGGCCGCCGGCCCGCCGGGTGTGGACGAACGCCAGCGCCGCGAACCACAACGGCCAGATCGGGAAGTTCTCGGGCGGCTCGGCCGGCTTCGGCTGCGAGAACGGCCCCCACACCTTGGCGAGCTTCGGCAGCGCGAGCAGGACGATCAGCGCCGCGATCGGCAGCGTTCCCGTGCCCACGAGCAGGACCACGAGGACGTAGAAGGAGACCATCATCCCCTGCGTGAGCGCACGCGCCTTGCTCTCCCCGAGCAGCACGGGCAGCGTGTGTGTCCCGTCCGGCGCGTCCCACGGGATCTTGTCGATGTGCTTGCCCATGAGCACGGCGGTGCAGAGCAACGCGTACGACAGCGACGCGACGAAGACCCCGAACGGGAAGTGCCCGGTCGCGGCGTAGTAGGCGCCGCCGACCATCAGGGGCCCCCACACCACGAGCACCGTGGGCTCGCCCAGCCCGTGCTTCTTGAGCCGAACCGGGGGTGCCGTGTACGCGACGGACAGCAGGAACCCGCTCAGAGCGAACACGATCATCGGCCAACCGCGGAACACGACCAGCACAACGAGGATCGCGAGGTCGGCTGCGTTGCATGCGATCGCGGCCGTCAGCAGCCCCCGGCGGCTGATGGTTCCCGACAGCACCGGATGCGGCGCGTAGAGCGCCCGCGGGTAGCTGTCGGAGTCGGCCCCGACTTCGAGGTCGAAGAGATCGTTCATCAAGTTGTTGGCGACGTGGGCGAGCACCAACCCGACCGCCGCCAGCGCGAACAGGCCCCACCGCACGTTCTCGTCGTGGAACGCCGCCAGCAATCCCGCGATTGCGGCTGCGGTGAGCGTCATCGGCAGGACCGACGCGCGCGAGATCACGAGCCAGCGCGACACGGGGTCGACGCGTCCCGCAGGCGGGTTGCTCGTCCGCATCACGTGACGCCAGTTGTGGAGGAGTCGCGAGCGCGTGTTGACGCCGGATTCGGTTACCGGATCGCTCACGTCCGTCACTCCTGGACCCTCTCTGCTGCGCTCGAAGCGTACCCGGGCGGTTGGGCAAGCGTCCTCTGTTGCCTGTGGCAAACTCCCCCGCGCACTACTCGGCAGGAATGCACGACTGAAGGAGCACCTCTGATGAGCACGACGCCGCCGGCACCGCCGCCCGGTCCCCCGTCCACACCGCCGCCCGGTCCCCCGTCCACACCGCCGCCCGGTCCCCCGTCCGCACCGCCGCCCGGCTCGACGCCGGCCGCGGCCCCGCCCAAGAAGAACGGCGGCGGCACCAACATCTGGCTGGTGCTCTTCATCGTCG
>DASYQJ010000076.1:0-1521 GCA_036005605.1 Acidimicrobiia bacterium | reverse complement strand
CAACCCACCCGTACAGGCATCGTCTACAACGCCGCGTACGGCACCGGATGCGCGTCATCACTGCTGGCGGGTCTCGACCACGCCGACGAGTGCGCGGCGATCATGATGCTGCTCGGCGACATGCCCGGCGTCGACGCGGCGATCATCAATACCGTGCTTGCGGCGTGGCGCGCCGACCCGTCGTGGGCGGCGGTCACCGCCTACGACGACGGGCTCGGCCATCCCTTCGTGTTCTCCGCGGACGCGTTCCCTGCGCTGCGCGCGCTCAACGGTGACAAGGCGGTGTGGAAGCTCGTGGACGCCGAGCCCGAAGACCGCGTGCGACGCGTGCGCGTCCAGAAGCCCCGCCCTCTCGACATCGACACGTGGGACGACTATCTCGCTGCATGCCGACGACTCGGTGTAGAACCCGCCGCCGACGTGCTTCCGGGGGGCGGCGTTCGCCGGTAGCTCAGACCGCTCGAATGGTCAGTCGGGCGTGATGTTCTGGTTCAGGCGGAAGAAGTTCGTCGGGTCGTACATGCGCTTGAGCGCCTTCAGCCGGTCGTACTTCTCGGCGCCGTAGGCCTGCCTGACCCGATCCTCCCCTTCCTCCATCAAGAAGTTCACGTACACGCTGGTGTGGTACGGCTCCAACGCCGTCCAGTAGTCGCGAGCCCACTGGCGCTCGGCCTCGAACCCGTCGGCCGTCTCGCTGTTGCCGTTGATGTTGAAGGTGAAGCCGGCCTGCCGGCCGTTGAACGCGGTCTCGTGCTCACCGACGCGTGCCACTGCTCCGCCCATCTGCCACAGCGCAATGCTGGAGATCGGGGACGTGATGCGCAGCCCGTGCTCGACGACGACGTCGATGACGTCATCGGTGAGCTCGGCGACGTCGCACGAGCGCACGTAGTACCACCAGCCGCGCCGGAACGACGGGTCGAACATGGCCTGATGGGCGAGGAACGGCTTCGGCATGCACAGGTCGAGCACGGGGCTCCCGAACCGCTTGAGAGGCGCGAGCACCCGTTCGCCGTCCTCGACGGGGCCGGCGTAACAGGCGGCCACCGCGATGACGTGCTTGCCGACGAGCTCGGGCGGGACCACCGGCAGTGCGGGCGCCCTCCGCTGCACGACGATCGTCATGAGCTCGTCGGGGCAGTCGGCGATCCAGTCGCGGTAGAAGCGGAGCACCTCCGGTGCGTCCTCCATGGGCCAGAACACGGGCCCGGCCATCACTTGCGGGCCGAGCGGATGCAACCGGAACTCGAAGT
Source organism: Acidimicrobiia bacterium (assembly GCA_036005605.1). Taxonomy (GTDB): domain Bacteria; phylum Actinomycetota; class Acidimicrobiia; order IMCC26256; family JACDBD01; genus JALZAA01. The sequence continues at coordinate 268 of DASYQJ010000076.1, read as the reverse complement.
CCGTGACGATGCCGAAGTTCCCGCCGCCGCCGCGGACGCCCCAGAACAGATCGGCGTTCTCGTTCTCGCTCGCCTTCACGAACTCGCCGTCGGCGGTGACGACGTCGACGGAGACGAGGTTGTCGATGCTGAGCCCGTACTTGCGCATGATCCACCCGATGCCGCCGCCCAGTGTGAGCCCGGCCACTCCGGTGTGGGTGACGATGCCGGAAGGCACGGCCCGTCCGAACGTCTGCGTCTCACGATCGAGCTCGCCGAGCAGCACGCC
>DASYQJ010000075.1:0-8735 GCA_036005605.1 Acidimicrobiia bacterium | reverse complement strand
CTCCCCGCTGGACGACGCGTCGGCGCGGGCGATGGTCGACGACTTCCCCCTGGCCGGACTGCTGGACGGCGCTCGGGGCGCCGCTCCCGTCGACCCTGACGCGCTCGCGTCGTTGCTCCTGACCGTCGCCGGGGCTGGCGGCCTCGTCGACCAGCTCGGAGACGCGTTCGTCGAGTTCGAATGCAACCCGGTGATCGCGACGCCCGACGCCGCGATCGCGGTTGACGCCCGGCTCGTGCTGTCGCAAGGGTCGGCCGGGAGGCCAGCCGCGGCTCCCGCCACGGATTTCACCGCACTATTCGCGCCCCGAGCGATCGCGGTTGCGGGTGCGTCGACGTCACGGGAGACGTTCGGAAACCGCTTCCTCGCTGCGTATCGCGACGCTGGGTGGACCGACGGCCTCTTCGCCATCCACCCCGACGCCCACGAGATCGACGGCGTTCCGGCCTACCCGAGGGTGGACGCGGTGCCGGGCGGCGTCGACTATCTCCTCGTCGCCGTGCCGGCGGAGCGCACGCCCGACCTCGTCGCCCAGGGCGCGGGGTCCGCCCGCTTCGCCCACGTGATCAGCGGCGGGTTCGGCGAGACGGGCGCCGATGGCACCGCGCTCGAGAATCAGCTGCTCGCCGTTGGCCGCGACGCCGGCGTTCGGGTGCTCGGACCGAACTGCATGGGCGTGTTCAGCCCGGCCGGTCGCCAGACGTTCCAGCTCGACACACCGAGGCAGCCGGGTGCGGTGAGTGTCGTCTCCCAGAGCGGTGGTCTCGCGGGCGACATCGTGAAGGCCGGGGACCGGCGCGGCATCCGCTTCTCGAAGCTCGTCACGGTCGGGAACGCCATCGACGTGCAGCCCGGCGAGTTGCTCGAGTGGCTGGTCGACGACGTCGAGACCGAGGTGCTCGGCCTGTATCTCGAAGCCGCGCCCGACGGCCGCCGGCTCGTCGAAGCGCTCAGACGTACGGCAGGCCGAAAGCCGGTCGTGCTGCTCGTGGGCGGATCGAGCCGTCAGGGGGCTCGCGCGGCCGCGTCGCACACGGGCGCGCTCGCGGCCGACGCACGGATCTGGGATGCGATCGCCCGATCCACCGGCGCCGCCATCGTCGCCACGCTCGAAGAGTTCCTCGCCGTCCTCGCGTTCCACCAGCGATACGCGACAAGCGCGGCGGACCTCGACGCGTCGGTGCTGATCGTCGGGCCGGGGGGAGGAGCGTCGGTGCTCGCCACGGACGCCTGCGACCGGGCCGGCCTCACGGTCACCGCCGTCGCGGACGGTGTCGTCGCGCAGCTACGCCAGCTCGGCTATGGCGCCGGCACCAGCATGGCGAACCCGGTCGAGATTCCGCTCGGCCCCGCAGTCGGCCCCGACAGCTTCAACCGCGTGCTCGACGCCGTGTTCGCACACCAGCACTACCGCGACGCTTTGCTGCACGTGAACGTCCAGGCGTACTACAGCTACGGCACCACCGGGGTCAGATCGCTGCTCGACCTAGTCGCGCAGCTCGGGGCGAGCGACTGGCCGCGTACCCGGGTCGCGCTCGTGCTGCGCAACCTGGAGTGCGCCTCGCCGGAGGACGCGAGGGCGCTCGCCGACGCGTGCACGGCCGCCGAACTGGTGTGCTTCCGCGACTTCGACGAGGCGGCGACCGCCGTTGCCGCCGCCCAGCGGTTCGACCGGGCACGCGGCCGCTGAGCCGACGGTCACGAGCGGGAGGTCGCAGTGCCCAAGCCGAGCAGGACGGTGAGTCACGGCGAAGCGACGCGGCGCCGGATCCTGAGCGTGGCCGAGCGCCTGTTCGCGCAGCGGGGTCTGGACGCCGTCCCGGTCCGCGACATCACGGAGGCGGCCAAAGCCAACACCGCCGCGATCCACTACCACTTCGGCTCCAAGCGGAAGCTCGTCGTGGCGATTCTCGAGCGGCGGGCGGGCGAGCTGGCCGAACGCAGGGGAGTGCTCCTCGACAAGATCGAGACCGACTCGCGTCCCGATCTGCGCGACGTCATCGAGGCGATGGTGCTGCCGTCGGCGGAGATGGTTGCGGACAAGAAGAGCGGCGGCCGTCACTACATCGGGTTCCTCGCCGAGGTGACGAGCCACCCGGAGTACATGCCCCTCGTCAACCAGGTCTACGACCCCACCGTCTCCCGCTATCTCGTCGCGCTCGAGCGCGTCACCCCGCATCTGCCGCCGGACATTCGCACCCTCCGCTTCGCCCTGGCCAAGGTGTTCGTGAACCAGGTGCTCGGCCAGCCAGGCGCGCCGGTGCACCACTGGCTCGAGCAGCAGGCCCCCGGCGCCGATGTCCACTTGACCGATCGGGTCGTCGACTTCCTCGTCGGGGCCTTCCGAGAACCGCACACCGGCTGAGAGCCGGCGCCCTTGTCGCTACACCGCGCCCGCGCGTCGGAGGGTGTCCACCTCCCGCGAGCTCAGCTCGAGCCACTCACGGAAGACCTCGTCGTTGTGGGCGCCGAGCTGCGGGCCCGTCGCGCGAACCCGACCCGGGGTTGCACTGAGGCGCGGGGTCGGCGCGGGCATGGTCAGCGGACCGAGCTCGTCGTCGTCGACACGCACCAGGCTGGTCCGGCTGGAAACGTGTGGATCGTCGAAGATGTCCCGCAGGTCGTTCACCGGGGCGGCAGGGATGCGCGCGCCGAGGAACGTCTCGATGACGTCGCTGCGGTCGCGCGCCGCGATCCAGTCGGCGACGAGCGCGTCGAGCTCGTCGGCCGCCGCAAGTCGTTGTGCGGACCGTCCGAAGCGCGCCCGGTTATCAGGCGAGTCGCGCCCGATCAATGGGAGGAGACGCGCCACCTGCGCGTCGGTCGTACCTGATACGACCACCCAATGACCGTCGCCCGTGCGATAGACATTGCGCGGAACACCTCCCGGCACGCGGCTCCCGGTCCTGCGCGGTGTCGAGCCGGTGGGGTCGTACCCGACGACCGCGCCGGCAAGCAGATGCAAGATGGGCTCGTACATGCTCACGTCGACGTGCTGGCCGCGCCCGTCTCCGGTGTCGCGGTGGTAACAGGCGGCCAGCGTGCCGATGACGCCGGCCATCGCGGTGACGGTGTCGCCCAGCGCCACTGACGGCAGCATCGGCGGGCCGTCGGCTTCGCCGATCATGTTCGTGAGCCCGCCGAACGCCTCCGCCAGCGTGCCGGCGCCGGGCCGATCCCGATACGGACCGGTCGCTCCGTAGCAGCTCACGCTCACCATCACGAGGCGGCGGTTCCGCGCCGCGAGCTCGTCGTACGTGCAGTGCCAGCGCTCGAGCGTGGAACTCGGGAAGTTCTCGACGAGGACGTCGGCGCGGTCGGCGAGCCGGTGCAGGAGGTCGCGTCCGACCTCGTTGTCGAGGTCGAGCGTGATCGCCCGCTTGTTGCGGGCGGCGAGCGCCCACATGAGTGAACGACCATCGCGCTGCGCTCCAATGACCCGCAGGGGATCACCCTGCGGCGGCTCGACTTTCACGACATCGGCGCCGAGGTCGCCGAGCACGGCCGCGATCTGTGGAGCCGCGAACAGCGTCGAGATGTCGAGGACGCGCACCCCCGCGAGCGCTCCGCCGGCCATGCGTTCAGAACGGCTGGGTCACGGCCTTGGTGGGGCCGAAGCTGTGCAGCGCGTACGCGTGCAGGTTGCCGAGACCGCCGCACACCATGACCAGCACGTCCTCGGGTCTCTCCACGAGGTGGACCATCGCGTCGGGGCCGATCCGGTCGCGTTCCTCCAGGTAGGCGTGGTACTGCTGCGGCCACCAGGAGACGGGCAGCGCGGCGTGGCGCCAGAGTGCGAGCTGGACGTCCTCGATTGCGGGGAAGTCGGCGGCGATCAGGTCGGCCCACGGCGGCGCCAGCGCGACCACGATCTCGGCGCCGGAGTGGCTGATGAACGCGTTCGTGCCCGGGTAGGCGATCGACTTTCCGATGAGCTCGACGAGCAGCGCGCCGGTGTCGGCGACGATGTCGGCGACGTCCATGGTCCCGATGCAGCCGTGGACGGTGACCGCGTTCCCGGTGATACCCCGACGTTCGGCCAGCGGCGCCCACGGCGAGCGCTCCTCCCACTCACCCACGACGATGCCGGCGACCCGGCCCGGCTGGCCGAACACGCTCTTCGACGAGACCCCCACGACCTGGCCGGCGACGTTGCGCATGACGAGGCGCAACGCGCGGCCGATCGACGGACCCGGTCCCGCCTCACCGCCGAAGCAGCCCGCCGCGTAGGGGATGGCGAGGTCGTGGCGGGCCGGCCCGTTCACGAACAGGCCCGGTACGACCGAGCTCGTGGTTGTGTTGAGCGAGAACAGATCGAATGCCGGGTCGGCGCACGCCTCGACTGCCGAGCAGAGCAGCGGCATCGCCGCCGCCGGCGCGCCCGCCATGACCGCGTTGATCGCCACCTTCTCGACCGTGCAGCGGCCGTTGCGGGGAGGCAGCTCGCCGAGGAGATCGTCCGGAAAGCGGTTCGAGGCGGCGACGTACTCGCGCACGAACTCCTCGACCGGCGGCACCAACGGGAGCCCGTCGCCCCAGCCCGCGTCAGTTGCGAACTTCGTGAACGCGATGACGTCGACGTCGGTGTCGATGCGAGGGCTCGTCAACCAGTCAATCTGGCACCCCGAGGGCCCGCAGGAGCGATCGATAGTGCCGTCGGCCAATCTCACGCACCTCCGGCTCGGGCCGGGTGTCGAGCGGGTAGGGGAGCACGACCACGCGCAGCGCCGCGTGACCTGCGTTCGCTGCCATCGTGTGCGCCAGCGGTACGAACTCTTCCGTTACGACGGCGACCGCCGTCTTGCCCCGGGACGTCACGGCCAACGTGTCGTGGACCGTCCACGAGGTGCACGATCCTCAATTGCCGAGTCCGACGACGGCGACGTCGACCTCGTCGACGAAGCGGTCGAGCTCCGCGCGAGTGCGCTCGCCTTCTTCGCCGACACGGTTGCCCGCGCACCACGGGCGCACGTCTGCGCCGGCGTCGCCCAGCATCGTGGTCCACTCGTCGATCACCCACTCGAACGACCGCCATGTGCGGTCGTAGCGGACGCCGACGAGCTTGCCTGCGAGCGCCCCGGCATCCGGCCCGGGATATGCGCCGATCTCAGGGGGTGGCGCGGTCGGGTCGAGGACCTTCATGCGGACCATGACGAACCTCCTCGTCGATAATCCCGAGCATACGCTTGCTTGGTCATGACGGATCTGGCCTTCGCGACGCTCAATCACTCGCCGCTCGTCGAACCGCATACCGACTTGCTGACCCAGATCGCGGCCGCCGCCGACGCCGGGTACCCGATGTTGAGCCCCGACGTCTTCTCGATCCGCGCCCATCTCGCCGACGGCGGATCGCTCGCGCAGCTCGCCGACGCGTTGTCCGAACGCCAGCTCGCGTGCCTCGATCTCGCCGGGCTGACGATCGGCGCCGACGAGGCCCGGACGAAGCACGAGGCCGACGAGCTGCTCGAGATGGCACGAGCCTTGGGATGCGCTTGGGTGCAGGCGCGCGTCGTGGACCAGGTCGACGACGGGATCACGGGTCTCTTCGTATGGAGTGCCGACCAGTTCGGCGCGTCGGGCGTCGGCCTGGCCGTGGAGTTCTCGCCCCTCACGAAGGTGAAGACCATCGCCGACGCGCGCGCGCTGCTCGCCGCCGGCGGCGGTAACACTCGGGCGGGCGTGATCGTCGACACGTGGCATTTCTTCCGTGGCGACGACGAATGGCCCGATCTCGAGGCGCTCCCGGTCGACGAGCTGGCGTTCGTCCAGTTCAGCGACGGGCTACCGCCCGGCAAGGACCCGGGGTACGACACGCTGCACCGCCGCGCGCTACCCCGTGACGGCGTGTTCGATCTCGAGCAGTTCTCGGCGTGCCTCCGCGCCAACGACTTTCGGGGACCAGTCAGCGTCGAAGTGCTCTCGCAGGATCTGCGCGTGCTCCCGGTCGAAGAATTTGCGCGCCGGACGATTGACACGTCGCAGCCGTACTGGCAGTGACGTCAGGTCGCTCGCACAATGGAAGTGTGCAAATGAGCCGGATCCTCGTCGCCTCGCCCGAGGGAGCTGTTGTCCACCGCCGTCGTCGGCTCGCCGCCCCACCGGCGGTGCTGGCCGGGAATCGGGTCGCGGTGCTCGTCAACGGCAAGCCCAACGCCCGTCTCCTTCTCTCCACGGTCGCCCAGGACCTGGCGAACACGACCGGCATGCGACTCGGCCCGGTGCTGGGGAAGCGGAGCGCGGCCGAACCCGCCGACGCCGAGGTGCTCGACAACCTGCGACGCAGTGCCGAGGTCGTGCTCACGGGGAGCGGCGACTGAGGATCGTGCACGTCGTGGAGTGTCCACGACCTCGTCCAGCTCGAGGAGGCGGGCATCCCCACGGTCCTGCTCGCCACCAAGCCGTTCGAGCCGATGGCACGCGGGGCGGCCGGGTCCCATGACCTACTGGACGCCCGGATCGTCGCGATCGCGCATCCGCTGGGCGGCATCGGCGAGGACGGCGTGCGCGCCCGCGCCGCGAGCGCGGTCGACGAGGTGCGTGCCCTCGTCACGGATCCAAGGGGAGCGTGACGCTCTTCGTGACGCCCCAACTGAGCAGCACGGACGAGTGCTTCCCCGGCCCGCCGGCGACGAGGACGCGGTAGTTGTCGGGGCGCCCGGTGAGCGGGAGGAGCGCGTCGTCGGCGACCGCGTGCATCCACGGTTCCCACAGCGGGGGATCGAAGGCGGCGCGCATCTGCCGGGCCGGGAGCCGCGCCCGCTCGAACAGATAGCTCTGGACGTCGTCACGTGACCAGCCGGCTTCGGCCATGGTCACTGCGTGCTCGGGGCAGAGCACGACGAAGATCTCGGCGCTGCTCACGGGGGCGTTGTTCGAGCCGAGTTGGGCGACGACGGTGGCCGCCTTCTCGAGGATCCTGTCGGGTTGCCGGCTCCACATGTCGTGGAAGTTGTGCGGGTTCTCGGTGCAGGCGACCGTCACCGCGCTGTCAGCGGTCACGCCTCGCGTCCACGGATATGGAGGCCACGGTGAATCGGCCGTGTTCTCGGCGACGCAGAACGTGTACTTGCTCGGTTGCCCCTGCGTACTTGCATCCCCGACGCCCGGGCGCGCGCCTCCGACGTGCATGAGCAGGAAGCGGACCGCCCGCCCAACGGTCGCATTGGCGCGCCAGCCCGGGCCGAACGCACCGAGGCCGGCATTGAAGCCGAGGTCGTGCACGGCGCGACCGTGCACGATCACGAGCGGGGCGACAGGATGGGTCGTCGCCTGCACACCTTCGAGGTTCAGTTCGGGGCGGCCGAGCGCTCGTACCGCCGCCACGAGGACGGGCATGACCCCGGGTGGGCAGCCCGCGAGCACTGCATTGACGGCGATCGCCCGACCGGTGGCGGCGCCGTTGCGCGGCGGGAGCACCGCGACGGTCTCGTCGGGGTCGAGGCTCAGCGCTTGCAACATCCTGTCCACGCGCTCGGCGGTGGGCGCGACCACGGGCAGCCCGTCGCCCCACCCGCGCGCTTCGAGCAGCTCGAGGAGCGCTTCGGGCGAGTCGTCGACCTCGATCCACTCCTCGGCGGCGTCGCTCACGAGGCCTCCCGATTCTCGTTCTCCTGCGAAGAAGATAGATATGTCGAGGACGGGTGACAGACTCTCGACCGTGAGATGCGACGATCTCGCCCGCTCGTGACTCGCGCAGACGACAGTCCGGTCACCGACTTCCCAGCGTTGCTCCGCCTCGATGGCCGGGGCTTCGTCGTCATCGGTGCCGGCCAGGGCATCGGCCGTCAAACCGCACACGCCCTTGCCGCAGCCGGCGCACGAACCGTATGTGTCGACGTCGAGGCTGACCTGGCTCACGACATTGCAGCGGAAGTTGGTGGTGTTCCGTGGGTCGGTGACGCCACGAATCGCGCCGACGTCGCCCGGCTCTTCGCCGACAGCGGCGCTGCGCTCGGACGGATCGACGGTGTCGTCGACATCGTGGGCATGGCGACCCGCTACGACCTCCTGGACGTCGACGACGAGACGTGGGATTGGCAGTTCGACATCGTCTTGCGTCACGCCATGCTCGCGATGCAGTACGGCGGACGATCCATCGCGGCGACGGGTGGCGGCACGATCGTTTTCGTCGCTTCGGTGTCGGGTGTCACGAGCGCGCCGCGACACGCGGCGTATGGCGCCGCCAAGGCGGGCCTGTTGTCGCTGGTTCGAACGGGTGCGGTCGAGCTCGGACCGTCGGGGATCCGTGTGAACGCGGTCGCGCCGGGAGTCGTCTGGACGCCTCGGGTGTCGGCGTTCCTGGGTGACGAGGGGCACCGCCGAAACGTCGACAACACGCCCCTCGGCCGGGTCGCGCAACCCGCCGACATCGCGGCTGCGATCCTGTTCCTGTCCTGCGACTTGAGCGCGTTCGTCAACGGGCAGACGCTCGTGGTGGATGGCGGCGTCGGCGCCAAGTTCCCGTACCCGCGCCCCCCGAGCGAAGACTGAGGCCGGGTCGGAGCGATGACCCGACCGCGCGCGCCTAGCGCGAGTACGGCGTCTCCGGGCGGGCCAGCGCCTCGCCGTCCACGACGAGGTCGACTCGCTCGTTGTAGAAGCAGAACAGGCCGGCGACGCCTTCGGCTTGGGGGATCGGCGACTCGTAGCTCCACACGAGGTCGTCGTGGACCTCGCCGTCGAGCTCGACGGACCAGTACGACGCCTGGCCCTTGAACGGGCAGACGGTCTCGCTG
>DASYQJ010000074.1:0-7842 GCA_036005605.1 Acidimicrobiia bacterium | reverse complement strand
GTAGTCATAGCTGGTGAACCAGACGCTCCCATCGGGTCCTGGCGTGATGTCCTCGAGCGCTTGGATCTTGCCGTTCGGATCGGCGAACGTGCTGACGTCGCCGCTTGGCGTTAGGCGACCGATCTTGTTGCTGTCATTACGTTGACATCTACTGGTTCTATCCCGACAGTAAGAGCTGGAAGGCCAACGACCGAGAAATCCTCTGTTTTCTCGCGCCGGGTGACGAAGTTCCCCGCAAAGGCTCGGCTCAAGGCAGCGTGTTATGAGACTACGCGGCTGACGGTTCGAGACCCTGGTCGGAACACGGGGATCGTCACGTGCTCCGAAGTCTCCTGGAACAGGACCTCGAGCGGCATGCCGATCTCGAGCGCGTCGAACTCGCAGTCGACGACGTTGGTCATCATGCGCGGGCCCTCGTCGAGGTCGACGACGGCCGCCACGTACGGCACCCGCTCGGGGAACGGCGGCAGGTCGTTGCGGCGCACCACCGACCACGTATACAGCGTCGCCCGGCCGCTGGCCTCGACCCACTCGACGTTGGTGCTCCAACACACCGGGCAGAACGGCCGCGGGTAGAAGTGGTAGCGGCCGCAGTCGCCGCAGTGGCGGATGAGGAGCGTGCGGGACCGAGCCGCGTCCCAGAACGGCTGGGTCTCGGGGTCGGGCGCCGGCAGGTCGTAGCGCGGGCCCTCCCGCGCCATCAGCCGCGGGTCGGGAGCGCGGCGACGGCCACGCCGCTGATCTTGGCCTCGCCGCCCTCGTTCACGACCTCGCAGTGGAGGTCGACGCGGTGCTCGCCGTGCTCCTCGTATTTCTTCTGCACGGTGACCTTGGTCGTGAGCGTCTCGCCCGGCCAGGTCTGCTTGGTGAAGCGCACCTTGTACTCGCGCAGGTTGCCGACACCGACGAAGTCGGTGAGCGCCTTGCCCAGGATCCCGGCGGTGAACATGCCGTGCCCGAACACGCTCGGCAGCCCCGAGTCCTTGGCCTTCACCTCGTCGTGGTGCATCGGGTTGAAGTCCCCCGACGCCCCTGCGTACATCACGAGGTCGGTCCGGGTGAGCTCGTGGGAGAACTCGGGCCCCGTGTCGCCCTCTTTGATGTCGTCGAAGAACAGCTTCTGCTCGGCCATAGGTATTGAGTTACCCGTTCCCTGACATGGGTGTCAACTTTCTGGTGCGAATCACGGCGACGCCTGCGGGCGGGCGGTGGCGTGCACCGTGATGGCGAACTCGTCGCCGGGCGCGACGATCTGCAGGAGCGAGAAGTCGACCGAGCCCCCGACCGTGACCATCACCGTGTCCTCGGTTGCATCGACACGGGCGTCACGAAGCGCCCGCCGGTCCAGCTGATCCGCGAGCGACGCCCGCGCCCGGCGTTGGGCATCCGCCGGCACAAGACGAACCGCGCCGGTGCTCCGGTACGCCGCCTCGTCCAGAGCCGAGGCCCCGGCTATCGCCGCCGCGTCGGCGGTAGCGGCCAGCGTCCGTCGCTCCGAGAAGGCGCGCCACAGGTCAAGGCTGATCCCGCCGAGGAGGAACAGCATCAGGCACAGCCCGAGCATCCACAACGTGATCGTGCCGGACTCGCGGCGCGCTCCGAGGTTCAGCCGCCGCTGCGTCATTCGAAGCTCCGGTACTGGTCGACCGGCTCGCTGTGATGGGCCGTCCAGCTCCAGGCTCCGACGCTGCCGATCCCCGGAAATGTCACTGCAGGAACGGCGACAGTCACCGAAGCCCGCACGCTGCCGCCGCGTGGAAGCCGTCCGCCCGGCACACAGTCGAGTTGCACGTCGACGTCACTGGGCGCGAGCCCGAGGTTCCGCGCCATGTCATGACCGGTTTCGGTGGCGCGCCCGCGATCGCAGACTCCCGCGACGGCGACGACGCGTGACACCTCTCGGGCGATCGAGCGCGCGGTCGTCTGGCGCTCCGACCACGTCGGCAGCGTCAGGACGAGCAGCGCGACTGGGAACACGAGGAGACCAACACCGAGCGCGAGCTCTGCAGCGACATAACCGCCCTCGCGAGACCGGCCATGTCGGCACACCGTCACGGGTGCTCCTTCACCGACCGAGCGTCGAGGCTGAACGTCCAGTCGGGGACCAACCCCGGCAACCAACCGTGCAGCGTGACGTGGACCGTCGCGTGCATCTCGTCCTCGCTGGCGCTCTCGCACCGAACGCTGACATCGCTCCCGAGCCGTCCGGCCAGCAGGTCACCGACGACATCGCGGGCGCGTGATTCGCACTCGCCGGTCGTCGCGCCGAAGCGGCCTCCGGCCCGCGCTCCCTCGTCGACGGCGGCCCGCACGACCCCGCGTGCGTACAGGAACACGATGAAGTTCGCCATCATCACGAAGGCGATCAGCGAGAAGGCCGTCGCGGCGACGTACTGGACGGTGGTCATTCCTTCCTCACCGCACCGCTGCTCGCCGTCGGCCACGCTCAGACCCCCAGCTGCCCCCGGATCCAGTTCACGATGTCGAGCCCCAGGGCCTGGAGGACCGCCCAGATCGCGACGAGCGCCGCGATACCGAGTGCGGCGTTGCCCAGTAACTCGGCCGTTGTCATCCCATCTTCCGGCCCGGCATCCGAGCCCACCCGCGCCACCAAGCCGATCCACCACGACTTCGGACCCACCCTTCGTCTCCCTTCAGTGTCTGCGTGCACTATTGATCGATCAACGGCTCCCGAAGATGACCGACGGGAGCGGAGCGGCAATGAACAGGAGCATGATCGGGGCGAGGATCGCGATGGTCGGGACGAGCATCGCGGCGCGGCGCTTCGTGGCCAGACGACGCAGATCCTCGCGGCGCGCGTCACGGAGGTCCTCGCTCAATGCTCGTAGCGCACCGCCGAGGTCGACGCCGCGCTCCGCTCCCGTGGCGAACAACTTGTAGGTACGGGCCACACTCGGCTCGGGCGTCAACTCGGCGGCACGCCGGAAGGCGTCCGGCTCCGGTACGCCGCTGCGGACCCACGTCAAGACGGCGTCGAGCTCCTCGACCATGGCACCCGTCCCGCGGTCCACGATGCGCTGCGTCGCTTGCACCGGCCCCGCGCCGGTTCGCAGATGGATGGCGAGCAGCTGGTTCACCGTGTAGAGCTCGAGCCGCAAACGCTCGCGGCGATCCTCGATGGCCCGGTCGATGCGGCCCTTCCACCGCGTGGACCCGTACACGAGACCACACACCGCGAGAAGGAGCGTGAGCAACGGCGACCGAATCGCAATGCCGATCGCCCCGCCCGCTGTAGTGAACAGGGCAGCCTGACCGAGGGCGCGGATCCGATACTCCTCGGTGGTCAGGTCGTGGAACCCCGCCTGTCGGAGCTTGAGACGCAAGTGCTCGTCACTTCGGGTTTCGACCAGTCGGCCCACTCGCGCCGCGAGCGCGCGCAACGGCGGCCAGAACAACAGGCTCACGATGCCGCCGTGCGCCGGCGCGCTTTGTTGCGCCACGCCAAGCACGTCTGCGCTCCGCCCCAAGTCGGCGCGAGCGACGATCGTGTAGGGCCGTACCCGACCTGCGAGTCGTGGTGTCGGCCTGACGACCAGCCCGGCGACTCCGGCGCACAGCAGCGCGGCGGACATGCCTCCGAGGACGAGGACGCCCGTACTCACGCGCGCTCTCTCGTCGCGACCGTCGCGCTGGACCCGAACACTCGCTGCTCGGCGCGTGTGCTCGCGAGCCGCGCGATGAGGAATCCGCCGGCGACGCTGAGCAACCCGGCAATGAGCACGACGACGAGCCCTCCCGTCGATCGGTAGAAGTCGCGGAATGGCCCTTCTCGGATGGTGAGCGCGACCAGCACGAGCCACGGGAGCACGAGCACGGCTCGGGCGTTGATCTTCATCTCCAAGCCCTCGGTCTCCACCTCTTCCAGCAGCTTCAGGTCTCGTGTCGTTGCCGCGACGAGATCCTCGAGGATGTCCCGCACGATCTGTCCGCCTCGCTCATGCGCGATGACCAGCACCTCGATCACCCGGTCGCTCGTGGGATCGGCGAGCTCCTCCTTGATGACCTCGAGGGCCGGGACCGTCCCCAACATGCGCGACAGCATCGGGAAGCGCGTGAACGCCTCTTGAAGCGGTGCCGGGCCGGATGCCGCGAGCGCGTTGAGCGCTTGTGACAGCGAGCGCCCGGCCGCGATCGATGCAATGACGTCCCGGAGGCCGTCGGGCCATGCCGCTTGCACGCGTTGTAGATGAACCGACCGCCGGCGAGCGAAGTACGCGCGCGGCAATGCCGCGACACCCGCCGCGGGAACCAGCGCAACCAGCGGCGCACCGGTCACGGCCACGATGGCGACGAACGCGACCGCACCGACGGCGACCGATCCCGCGATGAATTGCCGGGGCGTGACTGCCACTCCCGCCTGGTTCAGCCACAGTTGACGGTTGCTGATCTGGGCTCGGCGACGGAATCGCCGGATCTTGATCTCGGGCGTGTAACCGGTCGCGTACCCGACGAGGAAGTACAAGAAGACGCCGACGGCGAGCCCTGCGAGCAGCGTCATCGCGGCACCTCGGCGCCCTCGACGATGGCGCGCAAGCTCAGGCCCCGGGGTAGCGACCGATCGACACGGCCCTCGAGACGCGCCGGAAGGACGCCTGTCCATTCGAGCGGGCGCCCAAGGGCTTCGCGAACGAAGATGGGTTCGACGGTGAAGTCCTCGCTGAGGGCGGGAACCACGGCGACGATCTCCATGACCTGACGCCGGATCCCGTCGGTGTCGTTCGGCGGGATGTCGTCGCGGTCGAGATGCACCACGAGGTCGAGCGACTGCGAGAAGACCTTGCGCACGATGCGCTCGGTGACGTTCTCGCCCGCCATCAGCGCCGCGTTCACGAGCGCGTGCAGCGCCTCGGTCGCGTTGTTCGCGTGGATGGTGCAGAGAAACCCGCAACCGGCGTTGACTGCCCGGCTCAGCTCGAACGCCTCGGCACCACGTACCTCGCCGACGACGATGCGGTCGGGGCGCATCGCGAGCACGAACTTGACGAGGTCCCGCAGGCTGATCTCGCCCGTCCCGTCGAGCGCCGGCGGCCGGACTTCGTAATACGACCCGTGCGTGACGGGCACGGCGATCTCGCGGATCTCCTCGCAACAGCGGACGCAGTGGCTCGCGGGCTCCGCTGCAATGAGGGCGGCCGCCAGCGTGGTCTTTCCGGCTCCGGGCTCGCCCGAGATCGCCAACCGGCTGCGGACCTGCATCATCGCCCAGAGGAAGTCGGCGGCCTCGGGGCTGATCGAGTCCAGGTCGACGAGACTTCCGAGTGTGACGTTGCGAACCGTGTATCTCCGGAGCGTCGCCGACAGGCGATCCCCGACCGGCGGAATCGCGGCGGTCAGCCGAGCGCTTCCTTGTAGAACCCGGGCCTGAACGATCGGATGCTTCGTATTGAGCTGGCGATCCGTAGGGGCGAGCAGCCGTTCGACGATCTGGCGGTTCTCGCCCTCGGCGGTCGGCGTCGTCAGGCCGCGTAACCGGCCCGAAGAGTCCAGGTACGACACACGCGCACCCTCGAAGAAGATCTCCTCGACGTCGGGGCGGGCGATCAGCTCCGTCAACGGTCCGAAGTCGGTGATCGACCGCAACACGCGGCCGATCATCTCGCCCGGGTCGTTGAGGGGAATCTCGTCGCCGAGGTGGGCGCGGCGCTGGTACTCGTCGACCGCGCGGTGCACCTCGGACTGCACCTCGTCGAGATCACCCTCGGGCCGGAGCCGCCGTCGCTCGATACGGACGAGCGCATCGCGACGGATGCCGTCGTAGGCGTCGGCGCGGACGTTCATCGCGCCACGACGGGCACGCGTCCTCGGCGCTTCCCCGAGCCGCCCCGAGCCCGCGCTGGGGACGGCGACGGTGGCACCACCTTCGTCGCGAGCTCCGCGACTGCCTTCGCATACGGGCCGTTCGCGACCAGCGTGCCGGACCAGGCCGCAGCCTCGACCCGAGGATCGTGCGGCAGGAACACGAGACTCTCGGGCTCGAACGTCCGACGGATCTCCTGTTCGAGCTCGGCCTTCCGGAACGCGTCGCGTGGCGCCCGATTGATAGCGAGATGAATCGTTGCACCGGCGTTGAGAGAACGAACGCCCGCGACCCAGCCCAGCAAGCGGGTCACGCCGACAGGCGTGGCAGGCGCAACGCCGATTACGTCGGACGCGTCGCACACGACGGCGCGGCTGATGCCGTATCGGCTCCGCCCACCGCGACCAACGTCCTCCAAACGGCTCGCGACATTGGCGATGACGTACCGCCGAGTCCGACCGACCGCCTCGATGACGTCGAGCACCTCTGTCGGACGCACCTGCGACCAAGCGCCGACATTCGGCAGACCCGACAGCACGTCGAGCTTGCGGGCAGCTCGGACGATCGCCGCATCCACGTCGCCCATGCCGTATTCGACGGACTCGATCGCGCTCCGCAGGTTGGGCTCGATCGGCAAGCCGAGGCGTTGCGCGATCGACGGGACCACCTCGTCCGCATCGACGAGCGCGGCGCGCCCTCCTTGGCTGCGAAGCCGGGCCGTGAATGCGATCGCCAGCTCAGTGGAACCGGCGCCGGGGGTGCCGCCGACTGCGAAGAGCCGCCAGCTCCGCAATCGATCTCCATTGGCGGTCGGAGTCGGAACTCGCTGCCCCTCGACGGCAGCTTCGAGCGCGCTGATCGACGGCCCAGGCTGGTTCTGCTCGGGTGCAAGGACGCTGAACGCGTCGACGAACTCCGCCACGGACGCGTCCGACGCAAGCACCCGGTCGATACCCAGCGACGCAAGGAACTCGCGACCCGCTGGTTCCTCGGGATCGAAGACACCGAGCAGGCAGCGGCCGCGCCGGTGGACCGCCTCGACGAACGCTCGCGTCAGCCCGGGCCAGCGATGGCTCACGACGAGTGTGCCGTACTCCTCGTCGAACGCCAGCGTCGGGTCCACGATGACCTGGCGGACTCGCGCACCGCCGTGATCGGTGAGGTGGCGGTGCAGGCCCTCGACCCACGCCTCCGGCGAGAAGACGAGCGCAACTTCCGGCTCGGGCATCTCTACCGCCCGCTTGCGCCGGCCGACGCATCGACGGGCAACGGAGGCGTCGCCTCTGCCGGGCGCGACCCGGTCGTCCTGGTGATCACGATGTCGCCACCTGCGATGCCAGCCGCAACGAGCTGCGATTCGCGCGCGTCGACCGCCAGCGTCACCGTGAACTTGTCGTCCACCCCGCCGAACGCCCCTCCCCGGTCGGGCCGTCCCACGCTCAGGACTTCGGCGTCGGCGACGATGATCGCCACCTCGTGATTGCCGGCCAGGATCACGTCGACGCGGTCACCCGCCTCGAGCTCGCCGTTGACAGCTCGGGCCGGATCGATCGCGACGCTCATCGCGCGCTTGCCCGCGGGTGCAGCGGCGGGACGGACCGCCCGGCGGTGGACGAGCTCGCCGGCTGCGATCGGATAGGCGGCGACGGAGCCGCGCAACCGCTTCACGTCGTTGGGTTGGAGCACCGTGCCGAGGAGCGAGTCGTCCATCTTCACCCGCTCGTAGCGAACGGATGACTCGGTGAGCGCGGTGCCGGGCGCGAGGTCCCGGGCGGCCACGGCAACGGGTTGCCGCTCGTCCGCACGGCGAAGCACCGCCACAGTCAGCAGGAGACCGAGCAGGCCGGCGACGATCATCACCAGATGGCCGGTCGACAACCGGCTCATCAGGCTCCGGGGCAGCGAAGTGGCGGGTCGGGGGACGCTCTCGGTGCGCCGTGATCTCGGCGCCACCACCTCCGCCATCCACCCCTCCGCCGCCGTCACCGCTCAGGTGAACATTTCGCCAATAGTGCAGAACCCGC
>DASYQJ010000073.1:0-20529 GCA_036005605.1 Acidimicrobiia bacterium | reverse complement strand
TCGCGGCTGGTCGGGTCGGCGTAGTCCGCCCACAGCGTCCGCGACTCGAAGAGGTGCTGGTCGCAGTCGATGACCCCCGTCGCGCTCACGCGGCGGCAGGATACCTGTCGCGGCCGGAGCCTGACACTGGCGTCAGTTCACTGCGCGGCGACGACGGCTTTGCCGACCGGCGCCGCAGGAGCCGGAGCTTGCGACGGCGACCGACAGGGCCATGCGAGACTGCGGTCGTGGACGTCCTGCACGGGCTCACGTTCGCCGACGTGCTGCGCGAGCAGCGACGGAGCCGGCCGGAGCAGCTGGCGGTGGTCGATGGCGATTTCGGTCGCGACGTCCGCCTTACCTACGCCGAGCTCGACGACCGGACGAACCAGCTCGCCAACGCCCTCGCCGCCGCCGGCGTCGGCCACGGCGACCGGATCCTGTGGCTCGGTCAGAACTCGTTCCGGGTGGTCGAAGCGCTGGTGGCGGCGGCGAAGCTCGGGGCGATGTTCTGCCCCGCGAACTGGCGGCAGAGCGCCGACGAGCTGGCGTTCGTCCTCGGCGACGTCGACGCCAAAGTCGTCATCTGGCAGGACGAGGAGATCGGCGCAACGGTGCGCGCGGCACGCGAGCTCGCGGGCTCGTCGGCGTTGTGGCTCCGGCACGACGCCGACGGCGGTGGGAGCTACGAGGAGTTCCTGACCAGTGCGTCGAACGCCGATCTCGCCGTCGGTGTCGACCCGTCGGCCGCGCTCCTGCTGATCTACACCGCCGCGTTCTCCGGACGGCCGAACGGCGCCATGCTCAGCCACACGGCGCTGATCACGCAGGGCATCGTGATGGGACGCCTCTCCGACATTGACGGCGACTACGTGTACCTGAACTGCGGGCCGTTGTTCCACATCGCGACGTTCATGACCACGCTGGCGACATGCGTTGCCGCCGGCACGAACGTGTTCACGCGCCGTGTCGACGCCGAAGAGCTCTGCCGGCTCATCGAGTCGGAGCGCTGCACGGGCGCGTTCATTGTCGGGCCGACGATCAAGCAGATCCTCGAGGCCAACAAGGACCACCGCTACGACCTGAAGAGTCTCCGGGCGTTCCGCGGGAAGCCGGAGTGGAACGAGATGATCACCGTCGACACGAGCCCGTGGGCCCGGCATCCCGGCGGGTACGGGCAGACCGAGGTCATGGGGATGCTGACGTTCAACACGCTCGCTCACTCTCCCATCGGCACGCACGGACGCCCGTCCCCCGTCGTTCGGGTCAGGATCGTCGATCCCGACGACCGCGAGCTCCCTGTCGGCGAGACGGGCGAGATCGTCGCCCGCGGCCCGACCGTGATGAACGGCTACTGGAACCGGCCGGAGGAGAACGCTCGCCGCCAGCGCGGCGGCTGGCACCACACGAACGATCTCGGCCGTCGCGAAGCCGACGGGACCATCACGTTCATCGGACCGGCGACGCGCATGATCAAGTCGGCCGCCGAGAACATCTACCCCGCCGAGGTCGAGGGGTGTGTCGCCAAGCACCCGGCCGTCGCCGAGTGCGCCATCATCGGCGTGCCCGACGCGCAATGGACGCAGAGCGTGAAGGCCATCGTCGTGCTGAACGAGGGCGAGAGCGCGACCGCCGAAGCGATCATCGACCACTGCCGCGCCCACATCGCCTCGTACAAGAAGCCCCGCACCATCGAGTTCGTCGAGAAGCTGCCGCGTGACGGCTTCGCGGTCGACTACCGCGCCCTCGACGAGCAGTTCGGCGGAGGCGGCTACCCGGGCGGGAGGAACCGGAGCGCGTGACAGACGGGAGCGCGCCGGCCGTCCGCATCGGCGATCCCGACGGCCCCTTCCGCCGGCGGATCCGCACGGTCGCCGTCGACGACGGCGTGGTCGAGGGTGGGCTCGAGGACGACTTCCATCACTTCGAGATCACGTTGCGCCACGACGGCGAACGGGTGACGAGCGTCGAGTCCCGGTCCCGCCGCTGGCCGTGGAGCACTTGCCCTGCCGCGGCCGCGAACCTGCGCCCCGTCGAAGGCATGCCCTTGTCGACTCGCTGCACCGCGATCGCCGAGGTCGCCGATCCGCGCATGAACTGCACCCATCAGTTCGACCTCACCGGTCTCTGCGTCAGCCACGCCGCACGCGGCAACGAGCGACGCCAGTACGACGCCGAGCTGCCACCGGCCGTAGACGGGATCACCCATCCGCGCCTGTGGCGCGACGGCGAGCTCGTGTTGGCGTGGACGCTGTCGACGAGCGTCCGCGGGCTCGTCGACAGCCCGCCGTACGACGAGGCGCCGTGGCGGGGCGGGTTCTTCCGCTGGGCCGACGACACACTCGATCCCGACGCCGCCGAGGCTGCGATCGTGCTGCGGCGGGCGTGCGAGATCGGGATGGGCCGCGGCATGGACCTCGAGGCCGTGGACTCGGCCGAGGAGCTCGGCCCGATGATGGGAGCCGTCTGCTACACGATGCAGCCTTCGGTCATGCCGGTCGCGTTCCGCAACCGCGGCAGCATCCGCGACTTCGCCCGTCATCCCGACGCCCTCCTCGAGGATCAGTAACCGGGGACGCGCCCGCTCGGCCCGCTCGTCGTCGAAGGCGCCGACGGCGCGCTGCCGGTGTTCACGACGTGCCACGTGAACTGCTGGCCGTCGAACGCATCGTCGAGCCCGTCGCCGCCGATCCGGCCTGACTGGTCCTCGACGAACCGGTAGACCGGGGCGCCGTTGAAGGTCACCTGGGTCTTGCCGTCGGGACGCGTGAGCACGCCGAGCGTGCCACCGCTCACGGTGCCGGTCGGCTGACCCTGGATCGTCAGGGGCTCCCAGAAGTCCAGGCACGCACCGGTGCACCGAACGGTGCCGCCGACCTCCTGGTCGGAGGTGTACAGGGCCTTGCCGTCGGCGTCGACGAGCACCGTCTTGCCTTCGATGCGCTTCGTCGCCACCGTCGTGGCCGTGCCGCTCGACGACGAACTCGAGTCCTTCGACGAGCCGCTGCCGCCGCTGCTGCCACAAGCGGCGAGAACGATCGCCGCGGCGAGGGCCGCCGCCGGTGCGAACAGTCGCTTCATGTCCTGACCTCCTGTCGAGAAGCTGATTCGATTGCGGGCCGACGGCCCGGTGACCTGAAGGGGACGTGGCGAGCGATCAGATAGATGCCCAGCAGCGCCACGGTCACGATCTCGCTCACCTGCGAGAACCGAACCGCCGCCGGGTTGTAACCGGGCTCCATGAACCCGAACAGCGGCCTGCGCTCGGCGATGAGCAGGAACACGTACGACACCGCCGCCAGGGCGATGCCGCCCAGCGCCAGCGCCGCGACCAACAGAGGGCCCCAACGGCTCGACAACCGCTCGAACGGCACGAGCAGCCCGACGCTGAGAACGGTCGCGCCGACGAAGTTCAGGACGAACAGCGTCCCGATCGTCGGGATCGCCGAGTACAGGTCGTCGTACTGCTGGAGGTGCACGGCGCCCACTCCGAAGAGCGACAAGGCGCCGAGACACCGCGCGGTCAGCCACACCCACTGGCGGGGGCTCAGCGCACCGATGATCGACGTTCCGTGCATGTGTTGCAATACCGGTGAGCGCTGCCCCGGGATCACCGCGGTGACACATGTCTCCCGGGTGATCCCGACGGGGGATTTCTTCGTATTCCTTACGTGTGGAGACTCACCGACGAGGCCCTCCTCGCCGGCTTCTCGGTCGGTGATCCCGTTGCCGCCGAGACCTTCATCGCGCGGTTCCAGAGCCGCGTGTACGGCATCGCGCTTGCCATCACGCGTGATGCGCGCCTCGCCGAAGACCTGGCGCAGGAGGCCTTCCTGCGCGCGTGGCGACACGCGGAGACGTTCGATCCCCGCCGAGGGAGCGTCGCGACCTGGTTGATCGTGATCACGCGCAACCTCGCCGTCGACGCCATGCGGACACAACCCCGCTCCGAGTTCCTGGATCCCGACGAGCTCGAATGGCTGTCACCCCCAGCGCGCGAGACCGATCCCGCCGACGCAACCGTGCGGGCGAGCGACGTCGAGTGGCTGCGCCGCGCGCTCGACGACGTCCCCGACGAGCAGCGACGAGCCGTGGTGCTCGCCGGTGTCCTCGGCTTCACGGCGCAGGACGTCGCCGAGCACGAGCACATCCCACTGGGAACCGCCAAGTCGAGGATCCGGCTCGCGATGGACAAGCTCCGCCATGCACGTGCGGACGCGGAGCCGGCGCGATGAGCGCGCCGAGCTGCACCAGTGTTCGCGAGCGCGCGCCCGATCTCGCTCTCGGCGCCCTCACCGGTCCGGAACGCGCTGAGGTCGTCGCCCATCTCGACGGTTGCCCGTCGTGCCAGGCGCTCGTCGGCGAATACGCGTCCGTCGCCGACGCGCTACTCGACCTTGTCCCAGAGGCCGAGCCGGGAACGGAGTTGGCTCCGCCCGTCCTCGCGGCAATGCAACCGGTCCGCCACCGTCGCCGGCGTCGTCGAGTCGCCGCGCTCGTCGCCGCGGCCACGCTCGCAATCACCGCCGGGACGGGTCTGACCTTGGCGCTCGTGGCCCGCGACGGGAGCGGAAGCGCGTCCACGGCAACGACGTCGGCACTGCGCTCGGCCCCGATGGTCGGCGCCGGCGACGTCACCGTCGGCCGGGTCGTCTCCACTGGCGACCGACCTCCGAAGCTGGCTGTCAGCGTCGACTACTGGGTCCCCGACGGCCACTACCAGCTCGCCGCGCTCGACGGGAGCGGCGGCGCCAAGCCGGTCGGAGTGCTCGAGGTCTCGGGCGGACGCGGGACATGGAGCGGCCGCGCTACCCCGGTCGATCGTCCCGTCGCCGTCCAGCTCGTGGACCAGGCCGGCAATGTGGTCTGTCGGGGCCAGCTCGCGTGACCGCCTGATGCGCGAACCCGCTCCCGGGTGAGGCAATCTGTGGGTTGGTGAGCAACCCGACGGACGCCGTCACCACGGCCACCACGCCCGCTTCGACCGCGCCTACCCGTTCCCCGGCCGGCGACGAGAACGAAGCAGCCCGTCTGTTCAGCCTCTCGATCGTGATCTCGGGAACGCGATGCCTGCTCACCTACATCGTGTTCCCGTGGGTTCTACCCGTGCTCGGGATCGCCGGCGGCGTCGGCCCCGCCGTCGGCGTGGTCGTCGGAGTGGTCGCGATCGCCTTCAACCTCCTGAGCATTCGCCGATGGCGCGCGAGCGGGCACGCGTGGCGCGTCCCGCTCATGACGCTCAACAGCGTGGTCATCGTGTTCCTGCTCGTCCTCGTGGCCCTCGACGTGAGCGAGCTCTTGTCGTGAGCGTCGAGCAGCCCCCACTCCCCCACCGGAGTCCGATCGCACGCGCCGGGTGGGTGCTTGTCGGGCTCGTCGCAGTCGTCCTCGGTGGCGTCGGCATCGTCGTACCGGGCATGCCGGCAACCGTGTTCTTCGTCATCGCGGCGTGGTGCTTCTCGCGCTCGAGCCCACGACTCGAGCGGTGGGTCATGAACCTTCCGCACATCGGCCCGATGGTGCACGACTACCGAGCCGGGCTCGGCATGCCTCGGCGGGCAAAGCTGATCGCCATCTCGATGATCGTCGTCTTCGTGACGCTCAGCGTCGTGGTGTTCATCGGCGCCTGGCCACTCCGCATCGCTGTGCTCACCCTCGGCGCCATCGGCGTCGCGTACATCGCCCTTCGGGTCCCGACGCGCGAGCGCGTGCTCGAGCCGCGCTCCCCCGCCTAGACCGTCGCGACACCCGAAACGGGTGAGCGCTCAGGCGACGCCACCCGGAGGATCCTGGAGCAGCCCGACGGGGTTGCCGTCCGCATCCCGCACGGTTGCGATCAGCCTGCCGCCGCCGACGTCATTGACCGGCTGTTGCGTCTCCGCGCCGGCGCCGGCGAGGGCCGCGAGGCTCTCGTTGATGTCGTCGACCCGCCAGTAGGTGACGGGACCGGTCATACCTTTGGCGTGTCCGTTGGGGTCGAGCCCGACGTCCTGGCCGCCGACGTTGAACGCGACGTAATACGGCTCGTCCACGTACGGTGCAACGCCGAAGGCCGTGCCGAACAGCTGCTTCGCCGCCGCCAGGTCCTTGACGGGGTAGATGATGGTTTCCAAGCCTGACGCCATCGAGAGCTCCTCATCTCGTCGTGTTACATCGATCCGGATTGCATCGTCAGTGTCATGACGGATCGCGAGGGAAGAAGGTAACGGTGGCCGAACACGACTGGCTGGTGGACCGGTTCGAGGCCCAGCGTGCCCATCTGCGGGCGGTGGCCTACCGGATGCTCGGATCGACCGGCGAGGCAGACGACGCCGTGCAAGAAGCATGGGTCAGGCTCAACCGGTCCGACACGAGCGCCATCGAGAACCTCGATGGGTGGTTGACGACGGTCGTCTCCCGGGTGTCGCTCGACATGCTGCGGTCGCGCGCCTCCCGCCGCGAGGAACCTGCCGGCGAGAGCCTGCGGGACCACCTCGAGAGCCCCACGGCCGGG
This sequence comes from Acidimicrobiia bacterium, assembly GCA_036005605.1. Lineage (GTDB taxonomy): Bacteria > Actinomycetota > Acidimicrobiia > IMCC26256 > JACDBD01 > JALZAA01. Next base: position 14,057 of record DASYQJ010000073.1, on the reverse strand, counting down.
ACCGATCCCGAGCACGAAGCAATGCTGGCCGACACGGTCGGCTCCGCCCTCTTGGTGGTCCTCGACACGCTCAGCCCCGCGGAGCGGTTGGCGTTCGTGCTGCACGACATGTTCGCAGTGCCGTTCGACGAGATCGGCCCCATCGTCGGCCGATCCCCGAACGCGACCAAGCAGCTTGCCAGCCGTGCCCGCCACAAGGTGCAGGGAAAGGGCGCGGCTCCCGAAGCCGATCCGGCTCGGCAGCGAAAGGTCGTCGACGCCTTCCTCGCCGCGTCACGAAGTGGCGACTTCGACGCTCTCGTGGCATTGCTCGACCCGGACATCGTGCTCGTCGCCGACGCCGCGGCCGTGGAGATGGGCTCACCGGAGGAGACCAAGGGTGCGGCGGCGGTTGCCGGCACCTTCTCGGGTCGTGCCCTCGCTGCCGAACCGGCGCTCATCGACGGCGCCGTCGGAATCGTGTGGGCGGTGAGCGGAAGGGCCAAGGTCGCGTGGGACTTCACGATCAGGGACGGCAAGGTCGTCCACATCGACATGCTCGCGGCGTCCGACACCCTCGACGACCTCGACCTCACGATCCTCCAGACGGACGAGGAGACCGATGCCTGAGACCGACTACGCCATTCATCCGATCGGATGGGTCGAATCACCGCTCGTCGACCCGGACGCCGCGCCACTGCAAGGCGACGAAGGGGCGCCCGACGCGTGGCTCGTGCTCGACCCGACGGTGCGGCCGGCGGCTCGCGACCTCGACGTCGGCGGCGAGGTGATCGTGCTCACGTGGCTCGATCGGGCGGACCGCGAGACGCTGGTCGTGCATCCTCGCGGTGATCCGGACCGTCCCGCGCGGGGCGTGTTCAGCACCCGCTCGCAAGATCGTCCCAACCCGATCGGGCTCCACCGCGTGCAGGTCCTTGCGATCGACGACACGCGGATTCGCGTCCGGCACCTCGAGGCGCTCGACCGGACGCCGGTCGTCGACATCAAGCCCGTGCTGGGACCACTCGACGAGCGATGACGGCTCCGCGGGGAACGAGTCAGCCGCGCCGAGAACGGGCTCGACGCTTGCCCTCGTGCATCGCCTGCACTCGCGCGACCGGGATGGCGTGCCCCTCTTCGATCAACTCTGCGCTGAGCTGTTGCGGTTCGGGCATCTGGGCGGACCACGGGTTGCGGTCGCCGAGCTGATCCAACGCGGTGTGCACCGTGAAGTCGGCCGGCGCGATGGCATCGAGATCGTCCCAGCTCACCGGGAAGGACACGGGCACGCTCGGTCGGAGTCGCGGGCTGTAGGCCGCCACAACAGTGGCGCCGCCGACCCTCGTCGAGTCGACGAACACCTTGCCGCCGCGGTCCTCCTTCATGAATGCCGTCGTGGCGATCTCGGGATCGAGGCGCTCGGCCCGCGCCGCGATGGCTCGGGTCGCGGCGGCCGAGTCCTCCAGTGGCGCCTGGTCGTCGATCGGGACGAAGACGTGCACGCCTTTGGCTCCGCTGGTCTTCAGCGCGCCTTCCAGCCCGACCTCGGCGAGCGCCTGGCGGACCAGGTGGGCCGCCCGGACGGCCATCGAGAAGGCGTCGCCGTCGGGCGGGTCGAGATCGAGCACGAGATGCGTGATGCGGTCGGGACGGCCGGCCAGCACGAGCGTCGGGTGGTACTCGACCGCGCGCTGGTTGGCGAACCACAGCAACGTGCGGCGGTCGTTACACAACGCGTACGTCACCTCCCGCTTCGACGACTCCGCCCAGAACTGGACGGTACGAATCCAGTCGGGGGTGTACTTCGGGACATTCTTCTGCATGAACGCCTCTTGACCGCGGTGGACCCGGATCACCGACAGCGGCCGGTTCTCCAACTCGGGGATGATCCGATCCCGAACCCCATCGAGATAATCGAGCAGGTCCCGCTTGGTCGCGTCCGCGCCTTCGAACAGCGGTTGATCGAGGTTGGTCAGCGACACCCCGTCCCGCGACTCGCCGCCCTTGTCGGTCATCGAACGAAACGTTACAGACAGATCTGTGGCCTCAGTACACAGCCGCGAGCCCGCAGCGTCAGTAGGGCAGGTCTTCCGGTCGGCAGTTCCGGTAGTCGGGCTCCAGATGCGTTTCGAACTGAACGGCTCGGATCGTTGCCCGTCCTTGCAGCAGCGCCTTGGCGATTCGATGCATGCCGTCCATCACGCGACCGTCGATCCCGAGAATGATCGGATGCGACAAGTCCACTTCCTCGATCAGTCGAGCGTGGTCCACCACCCTCCGGACCGTGGGTCGCTCGAGCTGGTCGTCGAACCAGTAGACGGAATCGATCTCGTCGATCGACGCCAGCTCGACGTCTTTGATCGGGAGGGCGTTACTCAACTCGATCAGGCGATCGACGTCCCAGGCGTCCAGGCCGCGCTCCCCGGGCCAGAAGTGATACTGCTTTCGCATCCGCGCAGTATCGCTTCCAAGACGCGCGGCGAGCGGGACGTGCAACTCAGCCCGTGAAGCGAGGCTCGACCGTGACTGGTACCGGCGGTTCGGGTGGGGGAACGCAGCCGGCGCCGATCTTGGCGACCCGACCGGGGTCGGCGTTCTGGGTGAACCACAGGTTGGCGTCCGGGCCCGCCGCGATCCCGACCGGTCTGCTGTTGGGGACCGGGATCGCGAACTCGGTGATGTCGCCGGTGGTCGTGATCCGCCCGATCCTCCCCGGGTTGGCGCTTTCGGCGAACCACAGGTTGCCGTCGCAGCCGGTCTCGATCCCCAGCGGTCCGCTGTTGGGGCTCGGGATCACGAACTCGTCGATCGCGCCGGTCGGTGTGATCCGACCGATCCGGCCGGGACTGTCGAACTCGGTGAACCACAGGTTGCCGTCCGACCCCGCCGTGATCCGGTTGGGTGCGCTGTTGGGAGTCAGGTTGTCGCTGAACTCGGTGATCGCGCCCGTCGGAGTGATCCGACCGATGCGCCCGGGACTCTTGCCTTCGGTGAACCACAGGTTGCCGTCCGCGCCCGCGGCGATCTCGACCGGTCCGCTGTTGGGGGTCAGGTTGTCGCTGAACTCGGTGATATCGCCGCTCGGCGTGATCCGACCGATCCGCCCCGGATCGGCGAACTCGGTGAACCACAAATTGCCGTCCGGCCCCGCCGCGATCCCGAGCGGTCCGCTGTTGGGGCTCGGAATCGCGAACTCCGTGATCGCGCCGGTCGGTGTGATCCGACCGATGCGCCCGGGATTCTCGATCTCGGTGAACCACAGGTTGCCGTCAGGCCCTGCGGCGATCCCGACCGGTCCGCTGTTGGGGCTCGGGATCGTGAACTCGGTGATGTCGCCGGTCGGGGTGATCCGACCGATCCCCCCGATGTTCTGCGTGAACCACAGGTTGCCGTCCGGGCCCGCCGCGATCCGGTTGGGCCCGCTGTTCGGGGTCAGGCCGGCTGTGAACTCGGTGACCTGGCCGACCGGATCACCCGCTCCGACTGGGAGCGCGCCGCACAGCACGACGACCAGAGCCACCGCGACAGCCGTGATGACCCGCGCCGAGGCGCGGGCACGAGACTCAATCACTTTGCGACCCCCTCGCTCCGGGGTTCGAGGCCGACGAGATCGGCGAATCGGCGCATGCCGTCGATCGCTTCGGGTGAGCGCCGCCACGGCGAGACGATGAGCCGGGTGACGCCGATCTCCTCCCAGCGCCGCACGTCGTCCGGGCCGGTCACCGGACCGCCGAGACAGATCTGGAACGAGGCGGCGTCCCGGCCGTACTCGCTGTGCAGCTCACGCAGGCGCGCGATCTGACCGGCAGCAGACTCGAACGTGTGACTCATACCGATCCAACCGTCGCCGGCCCGAGCCGCGCGCCGCAGCGCCGCTCCGCTCTCGCCGCCGATCAGAATCGGCGGCCACGGCTGCTGCATCGGCTTGGGCTCGAAGGCGACCGCGTCGAACCGGAAAAACTCCCCGTCGTACGCGACCTCCGGTTCGGTCCACAGCCGCTTGCACACGTCGATGGCCTCGTCGACGCGCCGGCCTCGCGTGTCGAAGTCGAGTCCAACCGCTCTCCATTCCTCTTCCAGCCAACTGGCACCGATCCCGAACTCGACCCGCCCGTCCGACAGGACGTCGAGGGTCTGCACGGCGCGCGCCGAGATGAACGGATGGCGGAGCCCGAGGTTGTACACGTGGGTGCCGAGCCGCACGTGGCGCGTCCGGCCGGCGAGGAATCCGAGGTACGCGAAGGCGTCGAACACCGGCGTCGTCGGGGGCACGGGCGGATGCTCGTCGCCCGGGTGGGGCGATCGGCTCATTCGCACGGGCAGCACGAGGTGTTCGGGAAGCCATACCGACTCGTAGCCGAGGCGCTCGGCCTCGTCGGTGGCGTCGACATGGAAATGCGAGTTGAGGGCGCCGAGCGCGATGCCGAACCTCACGTCGTGAAGCTTCCGTCGTCGGCGCGTTTCCACCCGCCCGCGGCGAGGTTGCCGCCGTCGACGTGGACGGTGGTCCCGGTGACGAACTGCCCGAGGTCGCTGGCGAGATAGACGGCAGCGGCGGCGACATCGTCGACGTGGCCACGCCGAGGCAGCGGCGTGCTCATGGGGAGGTCGACCCCGATGCCGGGCGTCGGGATCACGTCGGGCGCGATGCAGTTGACGCGGATCATCCGGTCCCCCAGCTCCAGCGCCAGGGTCTTCGTGAGGTTCGCCACTGCGGCCTTCATCGCCGAGTACACGGCGTACCCGGGTGCGGCGCGGTGCGCCTCGATCGAGGTCAGGTTGAGGATCGAGCCGCCGGTGTCCGGGACCAGCGGGACAACACCACGGATGAAGTTCGTGACGCTGACGAAGTTCTCGCGCACGAGCGAGTCCTGACCCTTGGCGTTCACGTCGAGAAAGGATGCGTAGAAGCCACCACCGGCGTTGTTCACCAGGACGTCGACGTGGTCGAATTGCTCCCGCACGACGGCGAGGAACCGCTCGACCTGGTCCGCCTCGCGGACGTCGATCTCGGCGGCGACGACCCGGCGACCGGATGCCTCGATCGCGTCGGCCGTCCGGTCGAGATTGGCGACGTCCCGGTCGCAGATCGCGAGGTGCGCGCCGAAGTTTGCAAACGCGAGGGCAATGGCTTCGCCGATCCCGACGGCCGCGCCCGTCACCACCGCGACGCGATCCGTCAGCAGCGCGGCAGACGGCTCGAGTGGCACGGCCGGCGAGGCTACCGCCCCCCTAGGCTGACCGGCATGACCTACTCACTTGACGGCAAGAAGGTGTTGGTCACCGGAGCATCCTCCGGGATCGGCGCCGCGCTCGCCGAGGGATTCGCGGAACGGGGCGCGGTCGTCGGCATCTGCGCACGCCGCGAGGATCGTCTGCGTGACGTGCTCGAGCGCCTGCGCAAGCATTCGCCCGAGTCTCGCTCGTGGACGGTCGACCTGTCGGAGCTCGACGCGGTCGAGTCGTTCGCGCGGCGCGTCGACGACGATCTCGGCGGGGTCGACGTTCTCGTGAACAACGCCGGGATCCCGAAGCGACGCCGGGTGACGGAACTGTCGCCGGAAGTCGTCGACGCCGTGATGGCCGTCAACTACCTCTCCCCGGTTCGCCTGACGCTGGCGCTCCTGCCCGGGCTGATCGACCGGAGCGGCCGGATCGTCAACATCTCCTCCATCGCGGCGCGCCTGGGGCCCGGCACCGAGGCCGCGTACTCGGCGTCGAAGGCCGCGCTCACGGCGTGGTCCGAGGGGATGGCGATCGACCTCGCCGAGACCGGGGTCAAGGTGCACGTCGTCAATCCCGCCATCATCGACACCGAGCTTTTCCGGCTTCCCGACAACGACGAGCCGATTGCCGACATGAGCATGGCGCTCCCCGTCGAGGCGATCGTGCAGCCGATCGTCGACCAGCTCGACTCGGGGACGTTCGAGATCTACGTGCCGGAATGGTTCCAGGAAGTCGTCGCCGGGAAGATTGCCGACCCCGACGGCTTCCAGCAGGGAACGATCGAGTACCTGCGGAGCCGTCGCGCCACGAGCTAGTCGCCGGCTTCGGCGCGCTCGCGCTGTTGCTTCTTGCGGCGACGGGCGGTGATCCGTGACGGCTTGCTTCCGGTCGCGTCTTCGAGCGCCTGGATCGTCGTGCGCGCCGAGTCGGTGCGGGGGCACTGCACGACGACCGGCTCGTCGGCGTCGGGAACTGTGAGCGAGATGTTGTAGAAGAGGTTCGTCTGTGAACCGCTCTCCGTCGCTGACCACGCCGACCACTTCTCGGCCGCCTCGGTCGCCACCTTGACGTCCTTGACTGGCCATTCGCCGACCTCTTCATCGGCTTCCGGGGGCCAGCCGCGTCCTCTCGCCGTAAACACGCGAATAGAAGCCGGCGTGAGCACTAGGACGTTTCGCGACTTCAAGCCGGCCGATCGGCGCTTCCGTCCGAAGAGCGACTTGAGTGCGCCGCCGAGTGTCCCTTCCTGGCTGCCGGGCGCACCCGCGATCAGAGCTCGCACGATCGGCTCGGAGACGCGGCCTTCGACGGCCGCGACGGCGGCCTCCATCTCGTAATCGCGCCTGCCCATGCGCGTGTGAGCCTACTGGCCGGTGCCCAACGCGGCCTCGACGTCGGGACTCGGGTACGGGCCGTAGCGCCCGAGGATGATCGGGAACGGATCGCCGCCGGCCACGAGGAACGCGGTCCCGCTCGTCGACTGTGCGGCCTTCAGCACGTACGGAGCGAGCGGCTTGACAACCGTGATCGACGTGCCGGGATCGGCACCGGCGACGCGGCGCGTCACATCGAGCTGCACGACCTGGCACCGGTCGGGCGGGATCGGCCCCGCGACCTTCTTCTTGGTGTCGCGCTCCGGCTCCTCCCCCTGGTACAAGACGCGTGCCACGCTCGCCTCGATCACGAACTTGGCCCTCGGCAGCAACTCCTCGACCGGCTCGGGTGGTAACGCGCCGGGTCTGAAGGCGGCCAGGGCCGCGGAGACGGCGGCTTTGCCGACCGTCGGAGCAGGAGCCGGAGCCCGCGACGGCGACCGGAGGGCAAAGTTGGGAGCGTTGTTGCACGCGGCCTTGCGGGCGCCGACCTCTTCGGTGTCGGCGCTACCGCCGCCGCAGGCGGCGAGAAAGGCAGCCGTGAACGTCGCAGCGGCGGTGAGAGCGAGAACCTGCCGCATGGATTCGAGTCAGTCGAGCAGGTCGGGTTGCTCCCGCACGATCTTCTCGTACAGCGGCTGGAAGCTGAGGTACCCGGAGATGTGCGAGCCGACCTGCGAAGCCGTGAGCTTCGCCATCTCGGGGTCGATCAGCACCGGATCGCCCGCCGCCGACGCCAGCAGCTGTGCCTGGCACGACCGCTCCATGGTGATGAACCACCACGCCGCCTCGTCGACGGAGTGGCCGACCGTGAGCAGCCCGTGGTTGCGCAGGATGACGGCCTTCTTGCCGCCCAGCGCGTGGGCAAGGCGCTTGCCCTCCTCGAGGTCGAGGACGACGCCGGTGTAGTCGTCGAACAGGGCGTGGTCCTCGTGGAAGGCGCAGACGTCCTGGGTGATCGGATCGAGCAGGCGGCCAAGCGCGGACCACGACTTGCCGTAGATCGAGTGCGCGTGCGCGGCGGCGATCACGTCCGGCCGTGCCGCGTGGACCTGCGAGTGGATGACGAACGCGGCCGTGTTGACGCCGTAGTCGCCCTCGACGACCTCACCCTTGTCGTCGACGAGGATCAGGTCGGAGACCCGGATGTGGCTGAAGTTCATGCCGAACGGGTTCACCCAGAAGTGGTCGAGCCGTTCTGGGTCGCGGGCGGTGATGTGCCCGGCAACGCCTTCGTCGAACCCGAACTTGCCGAACAGCCGGTACGCCGCCGCCAGCCGCTGCTTGCGGTGGAGCCGCTCCTCCTCGACCGTCTCGAACGTGGGCAGGTAGTTGGTCGCCCGCGCCAGCGCCTCGGTGTCGCCGTTCGTCATCACGGAGCTCCTCCTAGGCGGGTGCCGGGAGACCCAGCGTCTTGGTCTCCAGGTACTCCTCGAAGCCTTCGATCCCGTGCTCGCGCCCGATGCCGCTCTGCCGGTAGCCACCGAAGGGCGAGTCGGGCCCGAACCACATCCCGCCGTTCACCGACACGGTGCCGGTGCGGATACGGCGGGCGACCGCCTCGGCGCGCTCGACGGACGCGCTCGTCACCGAGCCCGACAGCCCGTACATCGAGTTGTTGGCAATGCGCACAGCGTCGTCGTCGCCGTCGTACTTCAGCACGCACAGGACGGGGCCGAAAATCTCCTCTTGGGCGATCGTGGCGTCGGGATCGACGTCGACGAACAGCGTCGGCTCGACGTAGTAGCCCTTGTCGAGGTGCGCCGGACGGCCGCCGCCGACGAGCAGCTTCGCGCCTTCTGCCTTGCCCTTCTCGATGTAGCCGAGCACGCGGTCGCGCTGCCGCGCGCTTACCAGCGGCCCCATGATGTTGCCCGGATCCGTCGGGTCACCGTACGGGACGTTCTCGAACGCGGTCTTGAGGATGTCGACAGCCTCGTCGTAGTGCGACTTCGGCAGCAGCATTCGCGTTGTGATCGCGCAGCCCTGGCCGCCGTGCATGCAGATCATCGAGCCCGAGGGCACGGCAGCCGCGAAGTCGGCGTCGTCGAGGATCACGTTGGCGGACTTGCCGCCCAGCTCGAGGAAGACCTTCTTCAGCGTCTCCGCGCCGTTTGCCATGATGCGACGGCCGGTCGCGGTCGAGCCCGTGAAGCTGACCAGATCGACCCGCGGGTCGATCGTGAGCATCTCGCCGACCGTCGCCGCGTCGCCGGACGTCACGACGTTCAGCACGCCCGGCGGGATGTCGGTCTGCTCGGCGGCCACGCGGCCGATGAACGTCGCGCTCCACGGCGTGTCGGGCGCGGGCTTCAGGACGACGGTGTTGCCTGCCGCGAGCGCGGGCGTGATCTTCGACAGGTTCAGCATGAACGGGAAGTTCCACGGCGTGATCGCGCCGACTACGCCGATGGGCTCGTGCACGACCTTACGGGTGCTGTGCATACCCATGAACTCGTGGGGCGGCAGCGCGCGCTCCCATTCGTACCGGTCGATGAGGTCGATCTCCCACTGCATGTCCTCGATGCAGGAGTCCTGCTGCACGGCGTACGTGAGCATGATCGGCGTGCCGACCTCCGTCACGAGCTGGGACCGAAGCGTCTCCTTCTCCTTGTCGAGCGCGTCCCTGAGCTGCTGGAGACATCGCTGCCGGAACGCGGGGTTCGTCGACCAGTCGGTGTCGTCGAACGCCCGGCGCGCCGCTTCGATCGTCCGGTCCATGTCGTCGCGGCCGGCGTCGGCGACCTCGCCCGCGACCGCTTCGGTGGCCGGGTTGACGTTCCCGTACGTCGCGCCCGACGCCGCTTCGACGAGTTTGCCGTCGATGAGCATCCGTGGTTCGGCTGCCAGCTCGCTCATCCGCCGCTCCTCCCCCGTTGTGCAGACCTTCGGCGATCGTACCTGAGGCCCCGTCAGCCTGACGGCGGCGTCAGGGTGAGCGGCCCGTTGCCAGGTGCTTCGTACTGATCGGCGGCGCCGTTACAGTCGGGCTCGATGCGCATCGCGGCGCTTGATCTGGGGACGAACTCGTTCCACCTCCTGATCGCGGACGTGCATCCCGACGGGAGCTTCACCCCCCTCGCCCGAGAGAAGGAGATGCTGCGCCTCGGCGACAGCGTGAGCCGCGAGGGTTTCATCCCGCCGGACGCCGCCGACCTCGCCGTCGCGACCGTTCGGCGCATGAAGATGCTCGCCGAGGCCGCCGACGCGACCGAGATCGTCGCCTGTGCGACCAGCGCCATCCGCCTGGCTGCGAACGGCGACCAGCTCGTCGACCGCATCGAGCGCGAGACGGGCGTCAAGGTCGACGTGATCAACGGGCTCACCGAGGCCCGGCTGATCTTCGGCGCCATCCGGGCCAGCGTGCTGCTCGAGCCGGCGCCGGCGTTGTGCTTCGATCTCGGCGGCGGCAGCCTCGAGGTGATGGTCGGCACCGCCTCCGAGTTGCTGTGGGCAACGAGCGAGAACCTCGGCGTCGCCCGCCTCACCGCTGATTTCGTCCACTCCGACCCGATCTCGAAGGCCGATCGACGCGCGCTGCGTGCGCACCTGACGACGTCGTTGCGGCGGATCGAGCGGGAGGTGCGCCAGTTCGACCCCAAGCTCGTGGTCGGGAGCAGCGGCACCCTGGAGGACCTCGCCGCCATGGTCGCGGCCCGCCGCGGCGCGCAGGTGCCGGCCTCGCTCAACCAGCTCACCTTCACGCGCGACGAGTTCCTCCCCCTGCACGACGAGATCCTCGCGTCGAAGGCGTCCGAGCGCCGCCGGATGGTCGGGCTCGAGCCGCGCCGCGTCGACCTCATCGTTGCCGGCTCGACGTTCCTGGCGACGGCGATGGAGGTGCTCGACTTCGACGAGATGACGATCAGCGAATGGGCCTTGCGCGAGGGGATCCTCCTCGACGCCATCGGTCATCACGACCCTGCGGACTGGACCGACGACCCGCGCGCCATCCGGCGGGCATCGGTGCAGAGCCTCGCCCGCAGGTGCAGCTATCCGGAGGCACATTCGAAGCAGGTCGCTCGCCTCGCGCTCGAGCTCTTCGACCAGACCGCCGAGCTGCACGGGCTCGACGCCGACGACCGGGAGCTGCTCGAGTACGCCGCGCTGCTGCACGACATCGGAGAGCACGTAGCGCACGACGGGCATCATCGCCACGCCGCGTACCTCATCCAGCACGGCGGGCTGCGGGGCTTCGCCCCCGAGGAGGTCGCGTTGCTCGCCGCGCTCGCTCGGTGGCACCGGCGTGGGGAGCCGCGCGCTACGGAGGAGCTCGGGCCGCTCGGGCCCGGCGGTGAGGAGCGACTGCGCAAGGTGACCGCGCTCCTGCGCATCGCCGACGGCCTCGACCGCAGCCGCAGTCAGGCGGTCGACGACATCGATGTGAACCTTGGCCCGTCGCTCGTCATGATCCGGCTCACGAGGAACCGCGACGCCGAGCTCGAGCAGTGGGGCGCGCGCCGCAAGCGCGACCTGTTCGAGAAGCTGTTCGGCCGCGAGCTCGAGGTGACGTGCCACCCGTCCGGATCGCGGGCCGCGCTGGCGGCGTCCTGATCAGGGCTTGACCGCACTAAGCGATCTCCTCGTCGGGGGCGACATTGGCTTCGAGCTCGGGCAGGAGCTGGTCGATGAGGTCGCTGATCTCGTGTGCGCACGAGCGGAAGACCGGGAGGTCGCCGCCGGCGGGGTCCTCGACGTCCTCGAAGGCCATGAGCTCGGTGTCATCGAGGCGCAACGCGGCGAGACGCTCGGCGAACGACGCTCCCGGCGCGTCGGGGAGATCGCGCACGAGGCGCTTCAGGGTGACTGTCTTGGCGGCGGCGTCGCGGTGGGTGCGGCGCATGTAGGCGACGTGCTCGGCGGCGAGGCAGATGACGACGTCGGCGGAGTCGACGTCGAAGTCGGTGAGCTGATGGCTGCGGTGCATCGAGCGTTCTACGCCGAGCTCGGCGATGGCGTCGCGGGTGCGCCAGCTCATCGGCATGCCCTCGACCACGTGCGTCCCCGCGGTCGTGATGCGGAGCGCGGGAGCACGGGCTTCGAGGAGTGCGCCGGCCATGACCGAGCGGGCGGCGTTGCCGGTGCAGAGGAACACGACGTGGAGCGGCTCGGGGGTCGTCACGCCTCCCCGCCGGTGACGGTCTGGTGCACGATCCGGGCCGTCGTCTCCACCACGTCGGCGCGGGTGATGCCGAGCGACTCGAGGTCGTGATGGAAGGCGGCCATGCGCTCGAGCAGCGCGACGAGCGCCGCGGCCGCTGCCATCGGGGAGATCTCGGCGCTCACGCGGCCCTCGGCCTGCGACTCGGTGACGGTCGTGGCGAGGTGGTCGGTGATCGGCCGCAAGGAGTTGTTCCGCACTTGGCGGAAACGCACGTCGCCTTCCTGCGCGGCCAGGTTGCGCGTGCGGAGCACCGCCCGGTGTCCGTCCCAGTATCGGATGAACGCGTCGACCATCTCGCGGGCGGCTTCGAGGCCGGACGGACCCGCCCACGGCCGGCTGAGCAGCTCGTCGACCGGGGCGAGCTCCTCCCCCACCTCGGCGGTCAGCGCCAGGACGGCTTCCTCGACGTCACGGAAATATTGATAGAAGGTCGCCGGCGACGTGCCGACCTCGCGGGCGATGTCGACGACGCGCAGGTCGCGCACCCCGTCGCTCTCGAGCAGCCGTGCGGTCGCGTCGAGCAAACGACGCCGGGTAGCGGCCCCCCGCTTGCCGAGCGGCCGGCCGTCGAGCGCGACCGCCGCCGCCTCGGCCGTCGTCGCAGGTGAGGAGGGCACGGCCGATCAGGCTACCTGGCTACCCGGCGCCGATCTGACACATCGTCAGGAACCCTGTGGGCCTCCGTGCCTCGCATCCGAGGGTTGCGGGTCGCGCCCGTACACCCACGAGACGTAGATGACACCCCGCCCGTCGGGGTCGCGAAACGTGACCCCTCCGTTCTCGTCCCAGTAGGGATGTTGGTCGGCTTCGGGATGCACGCCGCCGGCGAGCATCTTCTCCGCCGCGTCGTCGACTGCGGCCTGATCGGGCAGGTAGAAGACGAGTTGGTCGAACACGTCGACCACTGGTCCCGGTGGCTGAGCGCGAACGATCTCGAGGTGCGTCTCCGTGCCGGGCAAGCCGAAGATCGTCCCGTCCTCGCCGTAGCTTCCGCGAAACTCGTCGATGACGCGAAGGCCGACGAGATCCCGGTAGAACGCGATCGTCGCGTCGAAGTTCGCACTCGAACGAACGAGCCGAAACGCGCCGACGCGCAGGTGCTCGGGCCAGCCGCCGGGCACCGTCATCCCAGCGCGCCAGACTCGCGGAGCGCCGCGATTCGGGCCGTGTCGTAGCCGAGCACGTCGGCCAGGACTTCGTCGGTGTGCTCACCGACCTTGGGGGCCCGGGTGGGCTCGGGGAGCTCCTCGCCGAACACGTGCACGGGGAGCGGAATCTCGTCGGCGCCGAGCCGGGACGCGGGAATCCACGGGAACCGGTCGCGGAACTGAGGGTCGTCGGCGATGGATTGCGACGTGTTCACGGGCGCGATCGGTGTGTTGACCTCGTTGCCGAAGTCGATCCACTCTGCCGACGTCTTCGTCTTGAAGATGTCGCGCAACTCGCGCTGCATCTCGCGGTTGTTGCGGGCGTGGTCGGCGTAGGGCTTGCCCGGCCACCGCTCGAACAGGTCCATGCGACCCACGCCTTCGCAGAAGTTCTTCCAGAACGCCTGCTCCGATGCCATGAACAGCACGTGACCGTCGGCCGACTCGTAGATCTGGTAACGGACGCCTTCGCGCATCCCTGCCGTACCCGGGGCGCGGCGCTCGTAGTCGTCGCTCGGGTTTCCGGTCACTTCTGACTCCGGCCGCTCGTACGCCTTCCACGTCTCGATGCGATACCAGTCCATGTAGGCGGCGGCGTCGGACTGGGCGACTTCGATCTGGCATCCCTCCCCTGTCGCCCGCGCGCGGGTAACGCCGGCGAGCAGCGCGAAGGCGCCGAGCAGCGGGCCGGCGTGGATCCCGATCGACGGATGCTCGGGCATGAAGGAGTAGCCGTCCTCGTCGTGGGCAGGTGACACGACGCCGGCCCACGTGTCGAAGGCGATCCCGTGCGCGGGCAGATCGCGGTACGGCCCCGTCATGCCGTAGCCCGAGAGCGTGCAGAACACGATCTTGCGGTTCACCTCCTTGAGGCGCTCGTACCCGAGGCCGCGCCGCTCAAGCGCGCCCGGCCGCATCGCCTCGACGACCGCGTCGGCGCCCCGGACGAGCTCCTTGTACACCTCGACCGCATCGGGGTTGCGCAGATCGAGGGTGACGCTGCGCTTCCCTCGGTGGATGTGGAGGTGCATGAGCGACTCGCCTTCGACGATCGGCCACGTCATCTCGCGGACGTAGTCGCCCTGCGGCGGCTCGACCTTGACCACGTCGGCGCCGAGGTCGGCGAGGAACGAGGTCAGCTCGCCCGGGCCGAGCAGCGAGCTCTCG
>DASYQJ010000072.1:0-1699 GCA_036005605.1 Acidimicrobiia bacterium | reverse complement strand
GCTCGGGATCCTCTTCAACATCAACACGGGGAGCCTGCGACAGGCGATCGTCCCGAATCATCTGCTCTCGCGCGTGCTGTCGATCGCCGGCGTACTCGCCTGGTCCGCGATTCCCGCGGGTGCGCTCGTCGGAGGGTGGGTGGTCAGCGCAACCGGAAACGTCGCGCTCGTCTACGGCGTGATCGGGATCCTCACGATCTGCATCGCGGCGTTCTTCCGCTTCTTCACCGCGCTCGGAGACGCCCAGCGCTACGTCGACGAGCGCAAGGCGGAGGAGGAACGCGTCGCCGGGGAGGCCCTCCCCGCCTCCTGATCGCACCATTCGAATCAGGAATCCAAGGGTTCCCGAGCGCCGCGCCGTGACTATGTTCGGGGAAGTGCGTCTCCTCGACGACCGAGACGACGTATCTACTCTCTCCCGCCAAATGCGCGCACGCCGTGCGCATTTGGCCTTGAGGGGCTAGTCCTGGTACGGGTCGTGGACGTCCCGCCCGGCCATCGCAACGCCGAGCGGGCGGAGCCGGTGCTCGACCCGCACCGACCCGGCGTGTGCGGCGAGGACGTCGGGCAGCCGTTTGTAGACCTCCGGGGCCTCGTCGGCCCCGCCGCCGACGAGCACGATGCCCTGTGAGCGGAGCCGCGCTTGCACGGCCGGCCAGTCGACGACACCGGGCTTCAACTGCTGCGTGACCCAGATCTTCTGAAGCCCCGCACCGGGATGGTCCGGACAAACGCCCGGGCGATCGAACACGCGGTCGCACGAGCGATTGCGACAAGCCCAGCGCTTGCGCCGCCGCACGCGGCCGGCAGCCTGTGAACGGCTCATCACGCGGCCCGCACCGTGCACGGTCGAGTAGAGCGCTTCGGCCGACGTGTCGCTCTCGACACCCTCGAGGATCACCGACTCGTCGCCCATCGTCCCGCCCACGAACCCTTCCTGTCCGGGGCGAGCCGGCGTGCAGCCCTTGCGAATCACCCAGTAGGTGCGTCCCCGATGCTCCTCGCGCCACGCGAAGTTGTGGTGGTTGTGCACCTCGTGCGTCGCCTCTGCACCGAGGATCTCGAGCACCTTCGCGACAACGACGTCCCGGCCGGCATACGCGTACTCGCCGGCGAGCTGCATCGCGGCGATGTACGAACGCCCCAGCTCCGAGTCGACGTCGAACAGCACCGGAGGGGAGTCCATCTCGCCCTCTCGCGCCCGACTGTCGAATGGCAGCCCCTGCGCCAGTGCGAGAAACCCCGACGCCGTCTTGTGACCGAAGCCGCGGGAACCGAAGTGAACGCCGACCCAGACCCGGTCGTCCTCGTCGGCCATCACGTTCACGTAGTGATTGCCGGAGCCGACCGTGCCGAGCTGCGACTCCGCCAGCCGCGCGAGCTTCCGCTGCGGAGCGAATTCCGCATGACGCACCTTTTCGAGCACCGGGTGGTCGGTTCGCTCCTGAGCCGGCACACCGATGCCGAACGAGATGCGGCGGGTGATCTCCTCCATGATCGGCTCGACGCCGCCGAGCTCCTCGAGGTCGCGGCGTCCGAGATCCGTCCGCGCTGCTTTGTTGCCGCAGCCGATGTCGTAGCCGACGCCGGACGGCGACACGTAACCCTCGTACGCGATCCCGCCGCCGATCGGCTGGGAGTAGCCCGGATGATGATCCGCGCACAGCACGCCGAGCTCGGCGTCCCCTGCGTCCATGCA
>DASYQJ010000071.1:0-7259 GCA_036005605.1 Acidimicrobiia bacterium | reverse complement strand
CCGTACGACGCGTCCGTGTAGCCGATCCCCCGAATCGTGTCCCGGACCAGCCGCGGGATGTCGAGGTGCGCGTTCGAGCTGATCTCGCCGGCGACGACGGCCATGCCGGTCGTGCACATGCTCTCGCAGGCGACACGGCTGTACGGGTCCTGCTCGAACATGCCGTCCAGGACCGCGTCGCTGATCTGGTCGCACATCTTGTCGGGATGGCCCTCGGTGACCGACTCCGACGTGAACATGAACCGGCTCACTTCGCCTCCTTGGTCGCCGTCGCAAGCTCCGGCTCCTGCGGTGCGGTCGGCAAAGCCGCCGTCACCGCGCTCGTTTCGCTCCTGTGGGGTCGTCGGCGAGGACCGCCGCGACTCGATCGAGGAGGAGATCCGCCAGCTCGCGCTTGTCGAGCAGGGGCGTCTCCTCCCGAGAACCGGACGAGTACAGCAGGATTGCCCGGTTCGTGTCGACTTCGAACCCCGAGTCGGCGGCCGACACGTCGTTGGCGACCATCATGTCGACGCGCTTGCTCGCCATCTTCTCGGCCGCGTGCTGCTCGACGTGCTCGGTCTCGGCCGCGAACCCGACGAGCAGCTGCCCCGGGATCTTGCGTTCGCCCAGCTCGGCGAGCACGTCGGGCGTGGGCTCGAGCACGACCTCGGGCACCCCGTCGCGCTTCTTGAGCTTCTCGTCCGCCACCGCCTTGGGCCGGAAGTCGGCAACGGCCGCCGCCATGACCACCACGTCCGCATCGGTAAAGCGCGAAAGGACCGCCCGCGCCATGTCGTCGGCCGTCTCCACGTGCTCGATCGTGATCCCGGATTCGTCGGTGGGCCGCCCGATCGTCGTGACGAGCGTGACGGCGGCGCCGCGCCGGGCGGCGCTCTCGGCGATCGCGTACCCCATCTTCCCGGACGACCGGTTCCCGACGAACCGCACCGGATCGATCGGCTCCCGCGTGCCGCCCGCCGTGACCAGCACGCGCAGCCCAGCGAGGTCGCCGGCGCCCGCCAGCACGTCGGCGGCTGCGGCCACGATGCGCGCGGGATCGGCGAGGCGGCCGGGGCCGGTGTCACCGCCGGCGAGGCGTCCCTCCTCGGGATCGACCACGTGGACGCCGCGCTCGCGCAACACGGCAAGGTTGTCCTGGACCGCGGCGTGCTCCCACATCTCCGTGTGCATCGCCGGGGCGAGGAGGACGGGCGCCTTGGTCGCCAGCAACATGGCGGTGAGGAGATCGTCGGAGATGCCGTGCGTGTACTTGCCGATGACCTTGGCGGTGGCGGGCGCCACGACGACGAGGTCGGCGCGGCGGCCGAGCTGCGTGTGCGGGATCGGATCGGGCCCTTCGAACAGCGAGGTACGCGCCGGCTCCGACGCCAGCGCCGAGAACGTCAGTGCACCGACGAAACGCTGGGCGTCATCGGTGAGAACGGGGACCACGTGCGCGCCGGCGTCTACCAGCTGACGGCAGACGTCGACCACCTTGTAGGCAGCGATCCCGCCGGTGACGCCGAGCACGACGCGACGTCCGCGCAGGGCCACGAGCGGATCGGGAGAGTTCGGCGCGGCCATGAGGCTTCGCCTGGGCCTGCTAGGCCTGGTCGGGTTCCTCGGCGTCGGTGAGCAGCGCGGCCTCGGCCTCCGCCTCAGCGTCTTCTTCGGGAGGCTTGGGGATGGAGCGGATCTTGCCCGCTTCGATCTCCTCGAGCGAGATCGACAACGGCTTACGCGACACCGACGTGACCTGCGGGGGAACGATCTTCCCGAGACCCTCGCCGAGCTGGTTGTAGTAGTCGTTGATCTCCCGGGCGCGCATCGCGGCCAGGGTGACCAGCGTGAACTTCGAGTCGACGCGGGCCAGGAGGTTCTCGGTTCGAGGCTCCATCAGTGAGGCCCGTCGTTCGGCCATGGTTTGCGACCCTCCAGCAGGGGTTACGGGGGCGGTCGAGCCTCCCGGTGAACCCCCAGGATAGCAGCGACCTCACGCGCAGCCGGATCAGCGTCGTCGTTCACGACCACGGCGTCGAAACGGTCGGCGGCCGCCTCCTCCTCCTCGGCCTGGGCGAGGCGCCGCTCGACGGCGGCGGCGTCGTCCTGGCCCCGCTCGAGGAGGCGGCGCCGCTGCTCGTCCCGCGACGGCGCCTTGACGAACACAAGCACCGCGTCCGGATACTTCTCGCGCACGGCGAGGGCGCCCTGGACGTCTACCTCGAGGAGCACGTCGTCGCCAGCGGCGAGGTGCTGCTCGACGGGAGCGCGCGGCGTCCCGTAGAGATCGCCGTAGACGTCGAACCACTCCAGGAACCCGCCCTCGTCGCGGATGCGCTCGAACTCGTGTCGGTCGAGAAACAGGTAGTCCTTGCCGTCGACTTCACCGTCCCGACGGGAGCGGGTCGTGGCCGAAACCGAAAGCCACAGGCGGCGGTCGCGCTCGAGGAGCTTGCGCACGATCGTGCCCTTGCCGACCCCGGACGGGCCCGCGAGCACCAGCAGGACGCCCAGGGCGTGCCGCCGATCAGCCGAAGCGCTTGAGCAGCGCTTCGCGCTGGTTGCGACCGAGACCGCGCAGGCGCCGGCTCTCGCTGATGTCGAGCTCCTGCATGAGCCGGCGCGCCCGGACCTTGCCGACGCCCGGCAGCGACTCGAGCACGCTCACGACCTTGAGCTTGGCGAGGATCTCGTCGCGGTCGCCCTGCTCGAACAGCTCGGCAAGGGTCAGCGAGCCCGCCTTGAGCTTCTCCTTCACCTCGGCCCGCTGCCGCCGGGCGACGGCGGCCTTCTCGAGCGCAGCCTGGCGCTGCTCCGGGGTGAGCGCGGGCGGGAGGGGCATCGGGAACGGACCTCCAACTCAGCGAGCAGTCGTGCTCGGTTGGTTACAGGCCGTCACGGACGTCCGCTCCCTGCAGTGCCGCACAGCCCGACGACGGCGTCAGTATAGGCAGCAACCTCGCGCGATCAACCGGCTGCGCCGGCCGCGCGCTAGCGCGTGTGTGCTCGACGCGCAAGGGCACCGGTGGCATCGCGCGTGATCGCTTCCGCGGCGGCCTCCGGGTCGTCGGCCGCAGTCACGGCTCGACCGATCACGAGCCAGTCGGCGCCCTGCCCGATGGCTTCGGCCGGCGTCGCCACCCGCGCCTGGTCGTGCTGAGCCTCGTCGGGAAGCCGGATGCCCGGCACCATCGTCCTGAGGTGCGCGGCGCGCTCTTTCACCGCCGCGACCTCGCGCGCCGAGCAGACGACGCCGTCGCAGCCTGCGGTCGCGGCCGCCTCGAGCCGAGCGTCGAAGGCAGAGACGTCCGCCTCGCTGGTGAGAACCGTCACCGCCAACGCAACCGGCGGTGGATGCCCGCCTTCACGCGCCCCCGCGGCGAGGCCGTTCACGCCGGCTTCGAGCATCGCCGTGCCGCCCGCCGCCGGGAAGTTGAGGAAGTCGACGCCGCGCCGACCGAGCGTGCGAGCGGCGCGCTCCACGGTGGTCGGGATGTCGTAGAGCTTCAGATCGGCGAAGATCGCCATCCCGAGGGCGCGCAATCGCTCGAAGACGTCGGGGCCGCCCTCGGCGTACAGCTCCAGGCCGACCTTGGCGATCCCGAACCAGGGCGCCAACCGGCGGGCAACGGCCTCGGCGTCCGCGGGCCCGCCGACATCGAGGGCGAGGGCGAGCCGGTCGCGAACGTCGGTCACTGGGGATCCATTGCCCCGGTGAGGTCGGCGACGCTCGTGACCCCGCGCGTCGCGCACCAGCCGATGAGCTCGTCGAGCACGCGCAGCGACGCACGCGGGTCGTGGAACGTCGCCGTGCCCACACCGACGGCGCTCGCTCCGGCGAGCAGCATCTCCACCGCGTCGACCCCGGTCGTCACGCCGCCCGTCCCGATGATGGGCACCCCGGAATGGACCCGCGCGACGTCGTGCACGGCCCGCAGCGCGACGGGCTTGATCGCGGGACCCGACAAGCCGCCCCCGCCCGCGCCCAGCGCGGGGCGGCGCTGCTCGGCGTCGACGACGAGCCCGAGGAGGGTGTTGACGAGCGTAAGGCCCGTCGCGCCGGCGGCCAGCGCAGCGCCGGCGATCTCGCGGAGATCGGTGACGTTGGGTGACAGCTTGACGAAGACCGGCAGGTCCAAGTCGGCATCGAGCACCGCCGTCGTCGCGCCGGCCGTGGCCGCTGCGGAGTGGGCGAACATCGTCGACCGGTCCTCGAGGTTCGGGCAGCTGACGTTGACCTCGAGCGCGACGAGCTCCTCGCGCGCGGGCGTGAGGAGCTTCGCCGCTCGGCCGAACTCCTCGGTGGACCGGCCCCACACGGATGCGATGACGCGTGCGCCGCGAGCGCGCAGCGCGGGCAGGTCGTGGTCGATCCAGTGCTCGAGGCCCGGGCCCTGCAGGCCCACGGCGTTGAGCATGCCCGCCGTCGTCATGTGCAGCCGGGGCGCGGGGTTGCCGGGCCACTCGTAGGGCGCCAGCGACTTCGTCGTCACCGCGCCGAGGAGCGACGGGTCGCATTGGCGTGCCACCTCGTCGCCGTGACCAAAGGTTCCCGACGCGGCGACGATCGGGTTCGGCAGCTCGAGCGGCCCGAGTTGCACCCGCGTGTCGACCCCCGCGGCGTCGGGACGTCGACGGCGGCGCGCCATCACACCTCGAGCCGGAGCTGGTGGTCCCGGTGGTACTCCTGCAACGACCGCACCTGGGGCTCGGAGGAGCTCCACTCTGCCAGGCCCGACGCGACCGCGAGGGCGGCGGCGACGGTGGTCACGCAGGAGACGCGGTGCGCGGTGGCTGCCCGGCGGATGTAATCGCCGTCGCCGGGGCGCGCCGGGCGCCCACGCGGGGTGTTGATCACGAGATCCACCTTGCCGGACGAGATGAGCTCGACCGCGTCGACGCCAGATGCGTCGCTCTCGCCGAGCTTGCCGACGATCGCGTCGACGCGAATGCCGTTTGCCTGCAGCGCGTCGGCGGTGCCGGCCGTCGCCACCAACGAGAACCCGAGCTCGGCGAGCCGGCGGGCGGCGACGATCCCGGAGGGCTTGTCGCGGTCGGCCAGGGAGAAGAACACGGTGCCTCGCTCGGGCAACCGGTTGCCTGCCGCCGCCTGGCTCTTGGTGAACGCGAGCCCGAAGGAGCGGTCGATGCCCATGACCTCGCCGGTGGAGCGCATCTCGGGGCCGAGGAGGGTGTCGACCTCGGGAAAGCGCTCGAACGGCAGCACCGCCTCCTTCACCGCGACGTGGGTGCCGTTGCTGCGACCCGGCGCGGGGAGTGGAAGACCTTCGTCCCGGAGCTGGTCGAGCGTCGTGCCGAGCATCACCCGCGCCGCCAGCTTCGCCAGCGGGGCGCCGGTCGCCTTGCTGACGAACGGGACCGTGCGGCTGGCGCGGGGGTTGGCCTCGATCACCGAGACTTCGCCGTCCTTGACCGCGTACTGGACGTTGAGGAGTCCGCGCACGTCGAGCGCGTCGGCGAGCGCGTGGGTGTGCGCCTCGATGGTCGCGATCACCGGCGCCGCGAGCGTCGGTGGCGGGATCGCGCACGCCGAGTCGCCCGAGTGCACGCCGGCCTCTTCGATGTGCTCCATGACCCCGCCGATCACGACCTCGCCGGAGGCGTCACGGAGGGCGTCGACGTCGACTTCGATCGCGTCCTCGAGGAACCGGTCGATGAGCGCAGGACGGGTCGCGCTCAACCCGCCTTCGCGGCCGAGGCTGCCGCTGCTCGCGAGCTCGGCCATCGCGGTATCGAGGCCGTCGGCGTCGTACACGATCTGCATGGCGCGCCCGCCCAGCACGTACGACGGGCGGACCAGGACCGGGTAACCGACGCGTTCGGCGACCGCGCGTGCGTCGGCCGGCGACCCCGCCGTGTCGCCGTCGGGTTGCGGGATGCCCAGCCCCGAGCACAGCTCGTTGAAGCGCTCGCGGTCCTCGGCGAGGTCGATCGACGCCGGGCTTGTCCCCAGGATCGGGATGCCGGCGTCGGCGAGCGTGCGAGCGAGCTTCAGCGGGGTCTGCCCGCCGAGGCTGACGATCACGCCGGCGAGCTCGCCGCGCCCGGCGAGCGTCGTGCAGATGGCGAGGACGTCCTCGCCCGTGAGGGGCTCGAAGAAGAGGCGGTCGCTGGTGTCGTAGTCGGTCGAGACCGTCTCCGGGTTGCAGTTGACCATGACGGTCTCGTAACCGGCGGCCGAGAGGGCGAACGCGGCGTGCACACAGCAGTAGTCGAACTCGACACCTTGGCCGATGCGGTTCGGCCCGCTGCCGAGGATCACGACCGCCGGCTTCTCGAGCACGGCGACCTCGTCCTCGTCCTCGAACGTGCCGTAGTGGTAAGGCGTCCGGGCGGCGAACTCGGCCGCGCACGTGTCGACGGTCTTGTAGGTCACTTCGACGCCGGCATCGAGTCGCGCCGCCCGCACGGTGTCCTCGTCGGACTCCCAGAGGTACGCGAGTTGCGCGTCGGAGTATCCGAGCCGCTTCGCCCGGCGCCAGTCGCGGCGCGTCGCACCGCTGAGCGAGATGGCGGCGAGCCGGGAGCGTTCCTCGACGATCTGGAGGATCCGGTCGAGGAACCAGGGGTCGACGCCGGTCGCGGTGGCGAGCCGCTCGACGGACACGCCCCGCCGGAGCGCGGCTTCGAGCGCGAACAAGCGGTCGGGCGTCGGCACCGCGGCGGCCCGCACGAGATCGTCGGCGCTCGACTCCGCCAGCGGCTCCTCGGCCGGGTCGCAGTTCAAGCCGAGGCGTCCGGTCTCCAACGACCGGACCGCCTTCTGGAGCGACTCGGAGAAGGTGCGACCGATTGCCATCGCCTCGCCGACCGATTGCATCATCGTCCCGAGCGTCGCCGAAGCACCCGGCAGCTTCTCGAACGCCCACCGCGGGATCTTCGTCACGACATAGTCGATGGTGGGCTCGAACGATGCCGGGGTCTCGCCGGTGATGTCGTTCATGACCTCGTCGAGCCGGTACCCGACGGCGAGCCGCGCCGCGATCTTGGCGATCGGGAACCCCGTCGCCTTGCTTGCCAGCGCGCTCGACCGCGACACCCGCGGGTTCATCTCGATGATCTGTTGCCGCCCGTCGGCCGGGTTCACCGCGAACTGGATGTTCGACCCACCGGTGTCGACGCCGATGCGGCGGATGCACGCGAACGCGGCGTCGCGCATCCGCTGGTACTCGACGTCGGTAAGGGTCTGCGCGGGCGCGACGGTGATCGAGTCACCGGTGTGCACGCCCATGGGATCGAAGTTCTCGATCGAGCAC
>DASYQJ010000070.1:0-15504 GCA_036005605.1 Acidimicrobiia bacterium | reverse complement strand
GTCACATTCGACGGTTCGTTCGACTTCAAGAACCGCGCCGGTGAGTATTCGGTCGACGCGGCGGCGATTGGGCTCCAGGGGAGCGGCAAGGTCCGCACCCTCGTGGCCGGCGGCGTCCTGTACCTGAGCCTC
Organism: Acidimicrobiia bacterium; assembly: GCA_036005605.1. GTDB lineage: Bacteria > Actinomycetota > Acidimicrobiia > IMCC26256 > JACDBD01 > JALZAA01. The sequence goes on along the minus strand of DASYQJ010000070.1, from coordinate 15,372 downwards.
GACGCGTTGGAGGGCGGCGATCCGTCGTCGACGCCCGATCTCGCGGGCAAGAAGTGGCTCAAGCTCGACCCGCAGGTGTTCGGGGGCGGGGGCGAGATCGGCCAGAGCGACCCCAATGGCAGCCTCGACGCGCTGAAAGGCGCGAAGGGCGACGTCAAGCGGGTCGGCAGTGAGAAGGTGCGCGGCACCAGCACGACGCGTTATCGGGTGGACATCGACGCCGAGCAGGCGGTGAACAGTGCCCCCGACGAGCAGCGCGACGAGGTACGAAACAGCATCGCGGCGCTCGGATCCCGGACGATTCCCGCCGACGTGTGGGTCGACGGCAAGGGGCGGCTCCGCAAGGTGCGGCTGCGCGTCGCGGCTTCGGCATCGAAGACGAAGGGTTCGGTCGCGTTCGAGTTCTTCGACCTCGGAGCACGCGTGAACGTGGAAGCGCCGCCGGCGAGCGAGGTCGTCGACTTCCAAGAGCTGTTGGGTGGGAGCCCGACGACGACGGGAGTGCCCGGGTGAGGAGGAGGTTGAACATGACCGTCACCGAACACTCAATCCCGAGCGCGTCGAACCCGCTGTAGCCGCGTTTCACGGACTGATCGTTCTGCACGACTTGGACCGGCACACGCCTCCTCCGGCAGCAACGCGCCGGCGGATCCCGCAGTGGGTGCTGTTGGGCGCCATCGCGGTCGCCGCCGTGATCCAGCAGATCCAGGTCTCGTGGCTGGCGCGGACGGTGACGAACGACGACGCCACGCTGCTCTGGTACTCCGCGCAGGAGTGGGCGTCGCGCCAGGTGCGCCAGCCCGGCTTCTACGGCCAGTCGTACGGCAGCACCCTCGAAGGGCTCCCGCTCGACGCGCTCGCGCGACTCGGCCTCGACTTCTGGATCGGGCTCCCCGTCGTGATGGGGCTCTTCGCGATCGCCGGCTGGTCGCTCCTAGCGATTGCCGCGTGGCGGCGCTCCCATCGGGTCCTCGCCGCCGCCGCGCTCGTGGCGCCGGTGTTGCTGTCCGGGTACTACGCGTTCTTCGTGACGACCGTTCCGACGTGGACGGCGCCGCGGTTCCTCGCGGTGACCGGCGTCGCGCTTCTCGTCATGCCGAGACTTCCCCGGCCCGTCGAGGCGCTCGCGTTCAGCCTCCTGGGCCTGGGGGTGGTCATGGACCCGAGCAACGCGCTGCTCGGCGTGCCGGTCGTCCTCTGGTTCCTGCTGTCGCAGCGCGTCACTCGTGACCGCGTGGTGACGCTCGCCGCGGCCGCGGTCGTCCCCGCGGCGTGGTTCGTGTGGTCGTGGGCCTTCTTCCGAACACACCCCGATTACGACCTACACGGTGCGCTCTCGCTTCGGCCGAGCTGGGACGTGTTCTCCCACAGCGTGACGCACCTCGGCTCCTTCTTCGATCTGTTCACACCCCAGCTCACCCCGTCCTGGATGGTGCCGGCGGGGGCGTTCCTCGTGCTCGTCGCCCTCCTCGTCACGCGACGCCGCGCGATGTACGTGGTGCCCGCGATCGGCGCCTTCGCGCTCCTGCTCTGGGGCATGACGACGCCCAAGGCGGATCCGTTCGCGAGCTTGGGGAAGTTCCTGCCGCAAGGGCGCCTGGTGCTGATGCTGCCGTACCTTCTGTGGTTCCTCGCGTTGCTCGTCGTCGAGAGCGGAGCACTCGCCCGCATCCGCATGCCCACCCGAGCCGCGCTGGCGGTGCTGACGGCCATCGCGGTCCTGTCGCTGGGGGCGCGGATCGTTTCGGGAAGCGTCGCCGATGTGCGCGACGAGTCCGTCTCGTACGGTCGTCGCGGCCTCTACTCGTTCGGACCCGTCGAGAACATCCGCGCGACGTGCACCGAGGTGCACCGAGCGGCGGAGGGTGCGGGCGCGTCGATCGCCGTCTTCGTCCGCAACCGTGCGAAGCCGAACCTGGACCGGGCGCTGGCGTACGGCTGCGGCGCGCTCGCCTACGGCCAGATGGACACGCTCGAACCCGACTACGAGCGCAGGACGTGGCGCCTCTACGACGAGCTCCACCGGACCCGGACCTCCGCCGTCCTCTGGGGCGTCAAGCCGGGATACTGCGGCTACGCCCGTTGGCGAGTCGAGCAGTGCGAGGAGTTGGCCCCAGGAGTCGTCGCGCTGACATTCGAGCGCCAGTCCGTGCTCGTGCTGCTCTCGTCGCTCGAGATCCCGGTCCGGCCGTTCGGGCCCGACTGTGAGCCGAAGCTCGACCTGGCGGCGATCGGGTGTGACGACCCGCTGAAGCTGCCGCCGAGCCAGCTCGTGCCGGCCCACCCCCCGAGGACCCCAACCTGGCGAAAGCGCTGATCGAGGCGGCGTTCGCGCGCGTGTTCGAAACCGGCGCCGACCGTCGCCTGGTGAATGTCGAAGGAGAGCCGCCGCTCCCGGATCCGGTGCAGGAAGAGCTCGCGGGCACGGGCTCGCCGGAAGATCGTGTCGAGAACGTGCAGTTCCTCGACCCGCGCCAGGCGCTCGTGGAGTTCCAGGCGGCCGCAGACGACTCGCAAGCTGACGAGTCCGCGTTGACCGGGCGCGCCGTCCTGGTCGGCGACACGTGGGTTGTCACCCGCGACACATTCTGCCGCGACACGATCGTCTCCCGCCTCGGCCAGTGCTGACCGCGACGCCCACCCGGAGCCGCCTGGACAACGGTCAAACGGGGCAAATAGGGTAAACACCCCCGCCGGTCGGGCGGGGCCAAGGGGGAACAACGGTGGCAAGGCTGGTCTCTCGTCGGGTGCTTGCCGTCGTCGCGGCTGCTGCTGCCGCGCTCGCAGTCACGGGGGGTGCGTACGCCACCAGTAGCGGCGGGTACAGCCCGGCCGCGCAAGACTGCCCGAACGACGCCGAGGCCAACAACGCGGGCGAGCCGGGCGCGAGTCAGCCGGACGCCGCCGTCCCCGGCTGCCACAACCTGAAGATCAATCTCGAGGACGGGCAAGGGAACCGCTACGCGCAGTTCGGGATCGACCAGGTCCCGAACGGCGCCGACGAGGGGAGTCCCGACGCGCTGCCCCACGCGTTCGACGCTGCCGTCGACGTCAACGGCACACCGACGGGCACGCCGACCGATATGTGCGCCACGAGCGGCTTGGGGGTCGCTGCGCACGGCGACGTGACCGACCCGTCGGCGACCACCGCGACGCCCTGCACGGCCGCGCCCGGGCAGCACGCCAGCGGGCTCGTGACCTCGTCAAGCGTCTACTTCGGTGCCGACGACAACCTCGACTTCGGCGAGCACGACGGGGCGAGCGGGAAACACGGCACGAGCCAGGTGCAGGACGGCCCGTCCGACGGCGGTGCGATCGTCGTCAACTGGCACCCGTTGGAGCTCGCCGGGTGGGGCGACGCGATCGCGAGCGGTGACACCTCGCAGCTGCTCTGGAACCCGTTGGCCATCGCCGACGCCGGCGAAGGCGAGTGCGCCGACGGCTACTGCACGAGCGCGCACACGCGACGGCGGAGCGTGTACGAGGGTGGCGGCAAAGGCAGCCGCGACGTGTACGACTACTCCGGGAAGCAGTGGGACCCATACACCTGCAACAGCGGGGACCAGGAGTCGGAGACGCCGGAGTCGTGCGGCGGCCAGTCGATGAACAGCTGGCGCCAGCACGAAGCCGGGACGGTCAATGCCGAGCCGGGCGTGCAGGTGTACGAGGACCCGGACGCCCAGGCGTCGCCCCTCGACCCTGCCTACGAGGCCGGGCTCAGCCCGCAGCCGGTGCTCTATCCGATCCCGGCCGCGTACGTCGGCACGTGTGGCGTGACTGCCGGCGGCGGCCCGGTGGCGAGCGCGCCGCCGGGCACACCCGGCACGAACAGCGCCGGGCAGGTCAGCGTCTCAACCGGCTGCTGAGCCGGACCGGCGACTGACCGAAGGCCGCGTCGGGTAACGACTGAGCGTGACCGGCACCGGAGTGCTCGTCGACGTCGACGGCACCCCCATCGGGAAGCTCGCCGATTCATGACGTCGCTGCAGACCCGAACGGGCGACACCGCTGGCGGCCGGCAGTCGACCTCGATGCGACCAGGGCCGCGCTCCGGGCCGCCCGTCCGCGAAGAGGCACAGCGCATCCACCGCCTCCGCACCATGAAGCGGCGCGCCACTGGACTGCTCGTCGTCATGGCCGTCGCCTTCGTCGTCATTACCGTCTTCGGTGACGACACGGGATGGACCGGGTACGTGCAGGCGGCCGTGGCGGCGTCCCTCGTCGGCGGAGTCGCGGACTGGTTCGCGGTCACCGCGGTCTTCCGTCATCCGCTCGGTGTCCCGATCCCACACACGGCCGTCATCGTGGAGCGGAAGGACAAGTTCGGCGAGACACTCGGGGCATTCGTCCAGGAGAACTTCCTCAGTTCCGATGCGATGACCGCGCGCCTCCGCGAGGCGCATCTGGCTCGGCGCCTGGGCGACTGGCTTGCCGACCGAGCGCATGCGGAGACGGTTGCCCGCCACGTCGCCGACGCCGCCGTGCAGCTCGCGGACATGCTGCGCGACGAGGACGTCCAGGGCATGTTGCACGAACAAGTCCGCAGCGGCCTCGAAAACGTCCCGCTCGCGCCGCTGGCCGGGAAGGTGCTGCGCGGCGCGACCGAAGAAGGTCGTCACCAGGAGCTGTTCGACGCCGTCCTGCGCGGCGTCGGGCGATCGCTCGACGAGCACCGGGAGACCCTGCGCTCGCGCTTCGAGGAGGAGTCACCGTGGTGGGTCCCGACCGCGATCGACCATCGCATCTTCGACCGCCTCCTCGACGGCCTGTGCAGCTTCTTCGACTCCATCAATGCCGACCCCGACCACGAGCTCCGGGCCCGCCTGGACGACTGGATCGAGCAGCTCGTGGAGCGTTTGGAGCACTCGCCTGAGTATCGGGTGCGCGGTGAGCAGCTGAAGGGCGATCTGCTCGACCACCCCGAGTTGCGCGACTGGATCGGCTCGCTCTGGATCGACGCCAAGGCGGGGCTGCGGTCCCAGGCCGCCGATCCCGAGTCCGAGCTGCGTCAGCGCCTCGCCGACGCGATCGTCGCGTCGGGTAGGCAACTCCGCGGCGATCCGGCGCTGGCCGCGAAGGTGGATGACGTCATCGAATGGGGGGTTCGATACGTCGGCGAGCATTTCCACGCCGAGATCGCGGGCCTGGTCAGCGGCACCCTCGCGCGCTGGGACGCCGAGGAGACCTCACGCAAGCTCGAGATCCTGCTCGGGCCCGATCTCCAGTTCATTCGCATCAACGGCACCGTGGTCGGCGGGCTGGTGGGCCTCGGGATCCATTTCGTCGGCAACATCATCCGTTGAGCCGTGCGCACCCTTTACAGCCGGGCGTGCCAATGGCACCGTTCCGGTAAGAGACATAGCTGACAGGGGAGTGCGATGAGCTGGAGCTTGGCAGGCGACTTCTACGAGAACTGCTCGTGCGACGCGATTTGTCCGTGCGTGTGGTCGAACCTCGCTCACCAGGCGACCCGAGACGACTATTGCCGGTTCGCCTTGGCGTTCGAGGTCGACAACGGCGACATCGACGGCGTCGACGTTTCCGGCCGGTCGTTCGTCATGATCGCCGACACGCCTCCCAACATGGCCGACGGCAACTGGCGAGTCGGCGTCATCATCGACGACGGTGCGAACGCAGAGCAGGTGGGCAAATTCGGCCAGGTGCTGTCGGGGGAGCTCGGCGGACCGCCGGCCGCGTTGGGTCCCTTCCTCGGCGAGTTCCTCGGCATCGAGCAGGCGCCCATTTCCGTAGAGCACGACGGAAAGAACCACCGGGTGAAGGTGGGTGACCTCGTCGATTACTCGGGCGAGCGCGTGACCATCGAGTCCGGGGATCAGGTCACGCTCACCAACATCGTCGCCCACCCGGCCGGACCGACGCTCGGACTCGCGCCGGTATCGCGCTCGCAGGTGAATGCGTTCGGAATCGAGTACTGGGGACAGGATCTCAGCGGGTTCGCCAACCGCTTCAACTGGAGCGGGTGATGACCGCCGTCACCAGGTCGGCGTCGCCGCAAGGGTTGGGTCCACTCGCGCGCCCGCGCGCCGTCATCCTGGGTGCGCTGCTCGTGCTCGCGGCCGTCGGGTGGGGTCTGGTCATCTGGCAAGCAGGGAATGACTCGTCGATGTCGATGTCGATGTCGATGCACGGAGACGGCGAGCTGGGTCTCGACCTGACCATGGGCATGGCAGCGCCGCTGTTTCTCGCCACCTGGGTGGCGATGATGGTGGCGATGATGTTCCCGGCCGCGGCACCGATGATCCTGCTGTTCGACCGGGTGGAACGGGGTAAGCGCGAAGCCGGACGCTCCTACGTGCCGACCCTGTACTTCGTCGGCGCCTACCTCGCGATCTGGACCGTCTTCGGCGTCCTCGCCTTCGCACTTGCGGGCGGCGTCGAACGCCTCGCGACGGATGCGGACTGGATCACAGGGCAGTGGGCGCGGATCGGAGGGGTGCTGCTCATCGCGGCGGGCCTCTATCAGCTCACGCCACTGAAGGATGTCTGCCTCTCGAAGTGCCAGTCGCCGATGTCCTTTCTCATGACGTCGTGGCGGGACGGCAAGGTCGGCGCTGTGCAGATGGGGCTCCTCCACGGCGGGTACTGCGTCGGCTGCTGTTGGCTCCTGTTCGTGATCCTGCTGCCGTTGGGCGTCATGAACGTCGCTGCGATGATCGTGATCGCGCTCCTGGTGTTCGGCGAGAAGACCCTGCCCCTCGGTCACCGGCTCGCGCGCGTCGCCGCACTCGTGCTCGTGGTCTTCGGCGTCGTGGTCGTCCTGATCCCGGACGCTCTGCCGACGACGGTCGTGTAACGCCGAGGTCGACGCGACGCGGACGGCAGCGGTTCGCGTCGAGGTTCAACGGAAAGATTTGGTAGCGCCGTCGCGTCGCGCGCGCCATACTCACGCCGCTCGTCTTTCGAGGGAGGTTCGGCATGGTGCTCGGCGCTGACTGGACGTTCGGCGATTTCATCCTGGGCGTTCTGTACGTCTTTGCGTGGGTGATCCTGTTCTGGCTCGTGATCACGGTGTTCATCGACGTCTTCCGGCGTCACGACATCAACGGCTGGGTCAAGGCCTTCTGGGTGATCTTCGTGGTCGTGGTGCCCTGGTTGGGTGTGCTCGTCTACCTCATCTCACAACACGCGGGCATGGCGGAGCGGAACACGCGAGCAGCGACGCAGTATCAGGACGAGCTTCGCCACGCGGTCGGTTTCAGCGTCGCCGACGAGCTCGAGAAGCTCGACCGCATGAAGAGCGAAGGGAAGCTCTCCGACGACGAGTACCAGCGCCTGCGCGGTCGACTCGTCGGCTAGTTGTAGAACGCCGCGACGCGCAGTCCGTCCGGCCTCGCGCCCGGCGAGTCCGTCCAGCTCCGCCCCAGGCGGCCGCTCGACGGGAGTATGAGCATCGGCGCGAATTTGCACCACTCGGCGGCCGCGGCGGCGGCTCCGCGCGCGACAACCGCGCCCGCAGGGGCAACCCCTTCGGTGTATGGACGACGAAGGTGAAACCTCGGTTGGGTGCCCCTCGGCGCCAGGCGATGCACGCATCTGCTACGGCGAGAAGAACGCGGCCTCGGCGCGGTGGGCTTCTTCCTGCTGTCCTTCTTCTTGGACGTCGAGGCGACCCTGGCGCGGCTCCCCGCCCTCGGGTTCGATCAACCGGCCCGGCGGATACGATTCCCCGGACCCGGCGCCGTCGTCGACATGGCAACCGTGCGCGACCCGGACGGCGTGCTCGTCGAGCTCGTCGGGACGACGCGGATGCCTACGGAGCGGGACACACGAGGGGGGACAGTCCGGTGCGCAAATTTTGCGACGACGAGGGCATGAACTTCGCCGTGCTTCTCGGGTTGGGGTTCGTGTACCACGGCCTCGCCGACGCGGGCGAGATACTGGCCACGATCGAGCGGGTTCCCGAGGGCGACCGCGACGCGTGGGTCCGGGAGTTTGCGGCGACAGCCGACCGCCTGCGCGACGACGCCGACGCGGCCGAGAAGCGGGGCCACCGCGTCAGCGCCCGGGCGAAGCTGCTGCGCGCGTCCACCTACTACGACCACGCGTCGTCGGCGTCACCGGGCACTGCCTACGACGACCGGTTCACTCCTCTTTGGGAGCAGCATCGGGACTGCTGGGACCGCGCGAGCGCCCTCTTCGATCCGCCCGTCGAGCCGATCGCGATCCCGTACGAAGGCACGACGCTCGCCGGGTACTTCTTCCGGCCCGATGTGAGCGGCGCCCGTCGTCCGACGGTCGTCCTCAACAACGGCTCGGACGGCCCGGTCATCTCGCAGTGGAGCCAAGGGGGCCACGCCGCCGTCGAGCGGGGCTGGAACGCGATCACGTTCGACGGCCCCGGCCAGGGCGCGGCGCTGCACCGTCAGAAGCTGTACTTCCGGCACGACTGGGAGAAGGTGGTGACGCCGGTCGTGGACGCGATCGTGGAGCGGCCCGACGTCGACCCCGACCGGATCGTCCTGCAGGGAGTCAGCCAGGCCGGGTACTGGGCGCCGAGGGCGGCGGCGTTCGAGCACCGCCTCGCCGCGCTCGTCGCCGATCCCGGCGTGATCGACGTGGCGTCGTCCTGGATGCGGAACTTCCCGAAGGAGCTCGTGCAGCTGCTCGACGAGGGAGAGAAGGAAGACTTCGACGCGCTGATGGACGGAGCCGACGCGGCGCAGAAGGCGGTTCTCGCCTGGCGCCGGGCGCCCTACGGCACGTCCTCGACGTACGACGCCCTCGTCGCGGCTCGGCGCATGCACCTCGACGATGACACCATCAGGCAGATCCGGTGCCCGACACTGATCACGGATCCCGACCACGAGCAGTTCTGGCCCGGCCAGTCCCAACGGCTCTACGACGCGTTGACGTGCCCGAAGCAGCTCGTGCAGTTCACCGAGGAGGAGGGCGCCGACTGGCACTGCGAGCCGGCCGCGCAGGCGTTGCGCGACGAGCGCATCTTCGACTGGCTCGAGGAGACTCTGGGGCTCGCCGGATAGCTGGTCCGGCTGGCGGGGCGGCTGCGCGAGGAGCGCCGCTTCGCTGAGCTGGGCGCCGAGCACGAATGCGGCCGCACACAACAACGACCGCGTCGACGGGTAATCCGAGCCCGTAACCCGCGATATGCACCCCAGTTGTTCGCCAGCGCCGCCGCCGAGTGGTGCCAGTGGCGAACTGGGGCTTCAGCTACGGGTGCATATCGCCGGTTCCGTGCTCGACTTGGACTGCCCCCTGCCGCGTCGTTCTGTGCGGCTTTGAGCGAGCACGAGCATTCCCGAGCGGGGCGTGTTCTCTGCGTCGGAGGTGAGCAGCCTGGGCCGAAGATGTCCGCCAGGACCGCGGTGTCACATGCGTTCGGTTGCCGTCTTGGAGCGCTGGCCGACGAGCAGCGCGATCGTGGCCCCCGCGAGCGCGGCCGCAGTGCCCACGTAAACGACTTTGGCGCTAGCGGCGTCGAGGAGGAGCCCCCCCACGATCGGCCCGAGCGCGTACCCGCCCGCGTAGAGGACGTTCTGGACCCCATAGGCGAGTCCCCGCTGGGCCTCGTCGAAGGACTCGTCGAGCATTGGGACGGCGGCGGCGAAGCAGAGGCTGAAGCCCACGCCGTACACGCCGAGCGCGATCGCGGTTCCCGCGACCCCGGGCAGGGCGGCGAGCAGGAGCATTGAGAGCGCCGTGATCGCGATCCCGGCGCGGGCCGGGACGAGCCTGCCGCGCCGGTCCCCCCACCGCCCGCCCAGCGGCGCGATCCCGGCATCCGCCGCGATCGAGCCGGCAAACAGCAGACCGATCGCGGCACTCGAGAGGCCGAGGCGATCGTCGAGATCGAGCGGTGCAACGACTTCCACTACGCCGAGGACGAGGGCGCTGACGAGCACGATCGCCGATGCCCACCGGCCGATGGACGCCCGCAGCGCGTGCCGGATCGTTGCCAGCGCGGGCAACGCGGTCGAAGATCTCTTTGAATCCGGCGGCAGGAGCACGAGCGCCGCGCCCGACAGCCCGACGGCGACGCCGCAGCAGATGAGGAACGGCGCCTCGAAGGAGACCACGTCGGCCGCGACCCCGCCGAGTGCAGGGCCCGCGATTGAGCCGACGCTGGCTGCGCCGATGGCGACTCCGAGCGCCTCGCCGCGCTTGCCTGGCGGGGCGGTGTCCGAAACGAGCGCCAGCGCCGCGATCCAGCTCGCGGCCGACCCGACTCCCTGTACGGCGCGGGCCGCAACCAGCAACGCGATCGAATCGGAGGCCGCGATGAGACCCGACCCCGCGGCGACCACCATGAGGCCGACCGCGAGTAGGAGCCTTCGACCGAGGCGATCGGCGATGCGGCCGAGCGGCAGCGACAGCACGGCGATCGGCACCGCATACGCCGCGAGAGTGAGGCCCAGTGCGTCCGGGCCGGCGCCCGTGCGTTCCTCGATCGTGGGCAGGAGAGGCGCGATCAGGCCGAGCAGCGTCGCGTCGATCATCACCGCGCCGATCGCAATCCCGACGATCGCCCGGCGGCGCGACACGCTGCCGGCACCTGGCGCCGCGGATCCCGACACCGGACGAGCGGGCCTAGCCCTGTTCGCCAGCGCCCGTTGGCGGCGCCGCGTGCTGCCGGCGCGTGCTCCGCAGCCAGCGCGTGACCGTCGGGTTGAGGACGAACAGCGAGAGCCAGACGAGCTGCGCCGCCCCCGGGGTCACGAGGTAGGCGATCGGGATCGAGATCAAGAAGACCGCGGCCGGCGTCAGCGAACCCGCAACCTGCGCGAAGAACTCCGCTCGGGTCGGTTCGCAGGCGAGCAGGCGCCGCCGGCAGGCCATCACGTAGACAACCGTCTGCAGCGCCGAGGCCACGGCGACGTTGACAGCCAAGACCGCGCTCGGCAGCGGGAGGTTCTCGACCCCGGGGTCGCCGACCGACTTCGTACTGAACGGGAGGATGACGATCGCGGCGAGGAGGAAGAGGTTGGCGACGATCACCTGGCGGTCGATGGCCGAAAACGACGCGATCATGCGGTGGTGCTCGAGCCAGTAGCTAGAGATGACCGCGAACGTGATCACGAAGGCGACGAACTGGGGGCCGACCTCGTTGTTGAGCGCGCTGAGACTGCTCCAAACGTGCGGGTTCTCGCCGACCTCGAGGCCAGTGACCAGAAGCGTCAGCGCGACGGCGAAGGTGCCGTCGACGAAGGCGATCGCGCGATCGAACTCGGACGATCCGCGCTCGTAGCGGGGCACTGGCTCGCTCACATGCGCAATCCCGATCTCATGGCTCGAAAAATCTGGGAAAGACTACCCGGCTGCCGTGATTACCGGATCAGGGACCCACACAGAACGACGCGCCAGAGGCATCGAGTCCGACCGCGGAGCGCGCTCCGAACCGGCGATATGCACCCGTAGCTGAAGCCCCAGTACGCCACCGCCGCCGGCGGCCGCCGCGGTGGCGCAAATTCGCGCCGATGCTCATACTCCCAGGCGCCGTTTGACGCCGCAGCACCCGCGTGAAAACATCGTTTTCAGTGGCGGGGCGAACGGCGATGGACAGTCCGAGTGGCCGCTCGGTCTCGTCGGTTGGACAGGGGTCTGTCGACGAGGTGGAACAGCTGCTCACAGCAGCGGAAGCGGTGCTGGCCCGGGGCGGGTACGCGGGATTGCGAGTCGACGACGTGCTCGCCGAGGCGGGGCTCTCGACCCGGGCCTTCTACCGCCACTTCGGCGGCAAGTCCGAGCTCTTCCTCGCGCTGTTCGACCGGGAGGCGACGCGCGCCGGCGAGCGGCTCGGACGGAAGGTCGCCGCCGCGGGCTCGCCGATACAGAAGGTCGAAGCCTGGGTCGCGGCGACGCTGGCGCTGGCGTACGACGCCCGCCTCGCTCGCCGTACACGCGTGTTCCTCGTCGAGCGCCAGGTCATCGCGGCGGAGTTCCCCGACGATGTGATCCGCTGCGTACGCCGGCAGCTCGCGCCGCTCGAGGAAGCTATCGACGAGGGTCGGGCCTCGGGCGCGTTCCCGGCCGCCGAGCCCGAGCGTGACGCGCTCGCGATCCATCACCTGTGCTCCGGGCTGATGACCGACAAGCTCCTCGATACCGGCACGCTCGGCCGCGACAACGCCGTCGCGCTCGCCACACGCTTCGCACTGTCGACGTTGCGGAGCGACGCATGAGCCACGACGACCTGCTGCGTGACAAGGCGTGCATCGTCGGCATCGGGCGTTCGGCGTACGGGAAGCGCGGCTCGCTCGAGGCCGAGGGCACGCTCCGGCTCGCGCTCCAAGCCATCCACGACGCCTCCCGCGACGCCGGGATCGACCCGAAGGAGATCGACGGCTTCTCGTCCTACTCCGACGACGCCGCGCACCCGTCGATGTTGCAGATGGCGCTCGGTACGCCCCGGGTTCGCTACGCGGCAATGGTCTGGGGCGGCGGCGGCGCCGGTATGGGCGGCGCGTTCGTGAACGCGGCGATGGCCGTCGCCAACGGCGTCGCGGAGTACGTCGTCGTCGTGCGCTCGATCAGCCAGGGGAAGCAGCGCTTCGGACGATCGCTCGCCGGCCTGCAAGGACAGCTCCCGGCGCCGTTCGGGTACGCGCTGCCGTTCGGGCTCATGTCCCCGGCGCAGATGTTCGCCCTGCCGGCGCGGCGCCACATGGCCGTGTACGGCACCACGTCCGACCACTTCGCCGAGGTGTCGATCAATGCCCGCCGCAACGCGGCGACGAACCCGGATGCCATCTTCCGCACCGAGATCACCGTCGACGACCATCACAACTCGCGGATGATCGCCGACCCGTTGCGACTCCTCGACATCTGTATGGAGAGCGACGGGGCGGGGGCGATGATCCTCACCACGCCCGAGCGCGCACGCGACCTGCGCCAACCGCCGGTGTACGTGCGTTCTGCGTCGATGGCCGGGAGCTATCGGTGGGGTGAGGGGATGCTGTCGGGCCACAACATGCCGGAGGCCGACTACCCGACCGCGGGGCAGCGCGCGACCGCCGAGGAGGCGTACCGCCTCGCCGGGATCGGCCCGGACGAGATCGACGTGGCCGAGATCTACGACCACTTCACACCGCTCGTGCTCATGGGCCTCGAGGACTTCGGTTTCTGCAAGCCGGGCGAGAGCGGCCCGTTCGTCGCAGACGGCAGCATCCGCCGCGAGGGCGCCCTACCCGTGAACACACACGGCGGCAACCTCGCCGAGGTGTACCTCCACGGCGTGACCCATGTGCTCGAGGCCGTCCGCCAACTTCGCGGCAACGCCGCCAACCAGATCGCGGGGGCGGAGGTTGCGCTGGTCGTCGCCGGCGCCGGCCCGACGCCCTCCGGCTCGATGATCCTGAGGAAGTGAGACCGTGACCACACTTGTGAACAGCGCCGACTCGCACGTCGTCGAGCCGCTCGACCTCTGGGTGCAACGGCTGCCGGAGCACCTTCGGGCCCGCGCGCCACGCATCGAGGAGGTCGACGGCCGCTGGCTGTTCGTGGTCGAGGGCTCGCCGCCGCGTCGAATGGGCCCCCCGACGGAGGAGGCCAAGAAGGGGAGGGACGAGGCAAAAGAGATTGGGTTCCGGGCCGGCGGCTCCGATCCGGACGTGCGGGCGAAGGATCTCGACGAGGACGGCGTGTGGGGCGAAGTCCTCTACCCGACGATCGCGCTTTTCGGCTTCGTGATCCCGGACCCCGAGCTCCGGTGGGCGACTGCACGCGCGTACAACGACTGGCTGGCCGAGACCTTCACGGCCGCGTCGAAGCGGTTCGCGGGGGCGGCGCTGATCCCGGTGCAGGAACCGGAGGAGGCGGTGCGCGAGATCGAGCGCGTCGCCAAGCTCGGCCTGCGGTCGGTGATGCTCCCGATGCAGGCGCCCGCCGACGCGCCGTACAACAGCGACCGGTACGACCCGGTGTGGGCAGCGGCCCAGGGGCACGGGATGCCGGTGAGCTTCCACGTCGGCACTGGCGCCAACCCGGTGACCGAGCGCGGCGCCGGCGGCGCGGTCATCAACTACGTCGAGGTGGGGTTGGGTGCACAGCGCACGCTGGCGTACCTCGCTGCCTCCGGCGTCCTCGAGCGGTTCTCCCAACTGCACGTCGTGATGGTCGAGTGCGGCGCCGGGTGGCTCTCGTGGCTCCTCGAACGCATGGACGAGGCGTTCGAGGAGCACGAGCAGTGGGTGAAGCCGAAGCTGGCGGAGCGGCCCAGCTTCTACGTCCGAAGGCAGGGGCACGTCACGTTCGGCAACGACGCCGCCGGTGTCGTGAACCGCGACTTCACCGGCGTCGAGCCGCTGCTCTGGGCGTCCGACTACCCGCACCCCGAGGGCACGTGGCCGCACACGCAGGAGACGCTCGAGCGGATCTTCGCCACCGTGGAGCCGGCGGAACGTCGGCGCATCACGTACGAGACGACGGCGCGGCTCTACGGGCTCGAGGCGCCGGTCGGGGCGGGTACGTGACCGCGTTGCGCAACGGCGCGCCGTACCTGCCGGCCGACCTGCCGCTCCCGCCCGTCATCAGTACGAACGCCGGGTTCTGGAAGGCGGCGTCGGAAGGTCGGCTCGACGTGCAGCAATGCGGCCAGTGCGGCGCCCACCGGCACCCGCCGACCGAGGGCTGCTACCGGTGCGGGTCACTCGACTGGGACTGGGCCACGCTGCCGGGGACGGGCACCGTCTTCACGTACACGTGGGTCGTGCAGCCGCTGCATCCGGCCGTCGAGAGCGTCGTGCCGTACAACGTGAGCGTCGTCGAGGTCGACGGCACCTCCGACGAACCGGTCCGGCTCGTCAGCAACGTCGTCGACGCGACCGAGGAGACCCTCCGCGTCGGGACCCGGGTCACGCTCGCGTGCGACAAGCTGACCGACGAGGTGGGACTGCCCCGATTCGAGCTCGCGTAGCCTCCCGGCATATGGCTGACGCACCGAAGTCGTTCTTCCTCACCAAGCGGGTCCACGACTACCTCGTCGCCCACGCGCCGCCGCTCGACGACGTGCAGCGGGACCTCATCGCCGAGACCGAAGCGCTCGGCGGCATCTCCATGATGCAGATCGCTCCCGAACAGGGTGCGTTCATGACCCTGCTGACGCGGTCGATCGGTGCCCGGCACGCGATCGAGGTCGGGACGTTCACCGGGTACTCGGCGATCAGCATCGCCCGAGGCCTGTCCGATGACGGCACGCTCTTGTGCTGCGACGTGAGCGAGGAGTGGACCGCCATCGCCCGGAAGTACTGGGCTCGTGCGGGGGTGGACGACAAGATCGAGCTCCGCATCGCGCCCGCGATCGAGACGCTGCGATCGCTCCCGGCGGGGGAGCAGTTCGACCTCGCGTTCATCGACGCCGACAAGCCGAACTACCCCCACTACTACGAAGAGGTCCTC
>DASYQJ010000069.1:0-3276 GCA_036005605.1 Acidimicrobiia bacterium | reverse complement strand
CGTCAGCACGATCGGCGCGGGCTATTACCACAGTCTCGCGGCCAAGCCCGATGGCACTCTGTACGCCTGGGGTGCCAACGGCAGCAGCCAGCTCGGGGGCGGCGGCGGTGACCGCAATACGCCTGCGGTCGTCAGCGGGATCAGCGACGTGCGCGTCGCGACCGGCGGGGCCCACCACACGCTCGCGATCACCGCCGACGGTACGGTCTGGGCCTGGGGACGCAATGACTTCGGGCAGGCCGGCAACGGCACGACCGCGGATGCGGAGCCGACGCCTACGCCGGTCGTCGGCCTCAGTGGCGCGTCCGCCGTGGCGGCCGGACGACTACACAGCCTTGCGGTGAAGAGCGACGGCACGACCTGGGCGTGGGGCTCGGGCTTCTACGGCGCGCTCGGCACCGGCACGCGGGACCACCAATTCGTCCCGCTCCAGATCACGGCGTTGGGTGCCGCGGGCGCCGTCGCCGCGGGCGAGCTTCACAGTCTTTCGACCGGCTCGCCGCGCACCGAGCCTGCGCCGCAGTCCTGGGGCGACGACGCCTCGGGTGAGCTCGGCGACGACACGACGCTCGCCGACAAGACGTCGCCTGTTGCCATCACGGGCCTGCTCGGCCCGGCCGCGCTCGCCGCGGGCGGCCTGCACTCGCTCGCGCTCATGCCCGATGGGACGATGAAGGCGTGGGGCGAGAATGGCGATGGCCAGGTCGGCAACAACACCACCACCGATCAGCGCACCCCGGTGGCGGTGTCGGAGATCGCCAGCGCGGTGGCCATCGCCGCCGGCGGTAAGCACTCCCTCGCGGTGCTGCTCGATGGGACGGTGCGGGCTTGGGGCAAGAACTCCAACGGCCAGCTCGGCGACGACACCACCACTACGCGCAAGAACCCCGTGACGGTGAGCGGCCTCACCGGCGCGTCGGCCGTCTCCGCCGGCACGAGCCACTCGCTGGCGCTGGAGAGCGACGGGACCGTGCGTGCCTGGGGCTCGGGCACCAACGGCCGCCTGGGCGACGGCACGACCACGCAGCGCAACACGCCGGTCCCGGTGCTGAACCTGGGCGGCGCGACCGCGATCGCGGCGGGCGGCGCGCATTCGCTCGCGCTCACATCCGACGGCACGGTCTGGGCCTGGGGGCTCAACACCTCAGGACAGCTGGGTGACGGTACGACGACCGAGCGCCTGGTGCCGATCGTGGTGAGCGGCCTCACGAACGTCGTGGCCATCGCCGCGGGTGACAACCACTCGCTCGCGCTGAGGTCCGACGGCTCGCTCTGGGCCTGGGGCTCGAATGTGAGCGGCCAGATCGGCGACAACACCAGCGGCTCGGCCAACAACCGCACCACGCCGGTCCAGGTGAAGGGCCCCGGCGGGGTGGGGAACCTGCTCGAGGTCGTCTCGATCGATGCCGGCACGGCACACTCGCTGGCCGCCAAGTCGGACGGCACGGTGTGGGCCTGGGGCTCGGGCGCAGACGGACGCCTGGGCAACGGCTCGACGCTCCAGCAGAACGCCCCGGTGCAAAGCGGCAGCCTCACTTCGGTGACCCAGGTCGCCGCGGGCGCCCGCCACTCGCTCGCGCGCACCACCCAGGCGCAGACCCAGAGCTACGGGTATTGACCGCCTCTACCGGGTCACCACCGACAACGCGGCGACCCACAGCTACGACCTGGTCGGCAACCGGCCCGTGATCGGGCGCGACCACCTATAGCTACGACCGCGCCGACCGGATCACCGTCGAGATCCAAGCGAACAAATTGACCTCTCCGCCCCTTCTACTTACTGGCGTTTTGGCGAGCGGTAGAGCCGCACCGTGGATAGCGGTGCTGGCGATCGTCGATATTCGGTGACGATTTACAACCGCACAGGTGCAACCGTCGTTGTGGAGGAGCGCGATATAGGTCTGCTCGATAACAAGCCGCTCGTTACACGTCTTGAGGCTGGTGCAAACAAGACGAGCCATTGGCTGGCACCGAGTGGCGAGGGGACCGACGAAAGGCAACCGTGAGGGCGGCCGACGAGTCCGGCGCGGTCGTCTTCTGTCGGGGGCTTTCCTACGAGGAAGTTAAAGGCAATCTCAGTTGGGAGATTGAGATCATCGCCGGCGTCAACACTTGCAGCTGACACAGCTCTCGCGAAACGCGGAACTGCATCCAGACCATAATCAGGCCGTGACGACGACCCCCGCCGCTGACCTGCGGACTCAGGTGCACGACCTCATGCCGCAGGTCCGCGCCGATCTCGAGCGTCTCGTGCGCATCCCGTCGGTGAGCGCGGACGGTCACGATCCCGCGCCGCTCGTGAGGTCCGCTGAGCTCGTCGCCGAGTTGTTGCGCGCCGTCGGCGCCGACACGCGCGTGCTGCGAGCCGAGGGGGGACACCCCGCTGTCGTGGGCTACTTCAAGGCCCCGCCGGGGAAATCGACGGTCCTTCTCTACGCGCATCACGACGTCCAGCCGCCGGGTCCCGATTCGGAATGGAAGACGCCGCCGTTCGCGCCGACCGAGCGTGACGGTCGCCTTTACGGTCGCGGCGCCGCCGACGACAAAGCCGGTGTCCTAGCGCATATCGCGGCGCTGCGCGCGTACGACGGCAAGCCACCGGTCGGCGTTGCTGTTTTCATCGAAGGCGAGGAGGAGGCGGGATCGGAGCGGCTGCGGGGCTACCTCGAAGGCGAGGGCGATCGACTCCGCTGCGACGCGGTCGTCGTTGCGGACGGCGGCAACTGGCGCATCGGCGCGCCCGCGATCACGACGACACTGCGCGGCGTCGTCGCGTGCGTCGTCGAAGTGCGCGTGCTCGATAAGGCCGTGCACAGCGGCGGCTTTGGCGGCCCGTTCCCTGACGCGCTCACGACGCTCGCCCGCCTTCTCGCGACGCTTCACGACGACAGGGGGAACGTCGCGGTCGAAGGGCTCGTCCGCGGAAAGGCGCCGCCCCTCGATCTCACCGAGGCGGAGCTCCGCGAACAGGCCGGCGCGCGAAAGAGCGTGAAGCTCATCGGCGACGGCGGGCTCACCGACCGCATGTGGACGATGCCCGCGATCTCGGTGCTGGCGCTCGACGCGCCGCCGGTGCACGACGCGGTGAATCAGCTCGTGCCCGTCGCGCGCGCGAAGGTGAGCATGCGCATTCCGCCGGGACAGGACGCCACAAAGGCGCTCGACGCGCTGGTGAGACATCTCGAGAAGAACGTGCCGTGGGGCGCGGAGCTGAACATCGATCGTCATCCGGTCGGCGAGCCGTTCGCGACGAAGACCGGCGGGCCCGCGTACCTC